>NZ_JBYTDL010000008.1:0-174046 GCF_058791335.1 Lysinibacillus sp. EB271-A1-10B | reverse complement strand
GTCCGGTTCAATACCGAACTCATTTTACTCAAGCTGCCTAATGAAATAACCGTGTCTAACTTTTAGGGGTCACTTCATCATCTGTGGAGGGCTTTTAATTTGCAGAAAAGGAAGGTGTCAGATGAAAACAGACACATTATATACATCCATATAATAGCCACTTTCTTGATTCAACAATAGAGTGGACCACCTCTAGAGCATCCACTGTCATACTCTCTTTGGTAGAAGGGAGTAATTAAAATCTTTAAAACTGATTCAACACATCATGATATATAGAATCATGTAATTATTGAGTCATTCTACATGTGAAATATTTAAACTGTATTCCTTCTTAAAAGTTTCAATAAATTTAATAGCACTTTTTGAAAGGTAACGGTCCTTTAACCAGATAACGGCGGAATCTGATTGAATACTTAGTTCTTCAAGCTCCAATATTTTCAGGCCATTCATAGAAAATGAATGTAAGACAGACCTTGGGAGTAAGGAAGCACCGACACCTTCTCTAACTAGGGACATAATCATAGCAGCGTCTGAACATTGACAGACAATATTTGGTTCATAGTGATATTTTCTACAAGCTTCTATAACCAGTTCGTATTGACCAACACCCTTAAAACGTTGTAGCAACATTAGTGGCATACTTGAAAGTTCATCTAGTCTTAATGTATTTTCATAATTCCACGTCTCAGGGATAACGGCAACAAAATGGTCCGGAGGTAATGGTAGTGAAGATAAGTCATCTGATTCTGCTTCTAAAGGTAACCGCACTATCGCAACCTCAATATGCCTATTTCTTAAATCTTGTAATAATCGATAGGTATCCCCTTCGTATAAACGAAATGTTACGTTTGAATACATTTCTCGGAAAAAGCGAATGCGTTCAGGTAGGTAAGAAAAGCATGTTTTTACAGATCCAATTGATAAGATTCCCTTAAGACCTTCTCCTACCTCTTTCACTTCCATAATTGTTTCTTCAATCTGATTTAAAAGATTGGTAGCTCTCTTATACAAAACTTTTCCTGCTTCTGTTAGTTCTATATTCTTTCCATTTCGTACTATCAAAAGAGTACTAAGTTCTTCCTCCAGCGCTTTTAGCTGTTGACTAAGGGGGGGTTGGGCCATATGTAACTTTTTCGCTGCTCTAGTGATTTGGCCTTCTTCAACAATAGTGGCAAAGTATCGCAATTGTCTTATATCCATGAAATTCCTCCTTAGAAAGCATATTTATTTTATATACGTTACAAACTTTTTAAATATTTTAAATATTTTAAACTTAATGATACATTAATCTTGAAAACGATTCCATGAAAAGGTAGAAAAGGAGAAGATAAAATGTCTAGAATTCGAAAAGCTAAGGAAAGTTTAAAAGGTTCGATTGCACCAGTTATTACACCATTCAAGGAAGATGAAAGTTTAGATTTACAGACATTTAAAAGTTTAATTAACTGGCAAATAGAAAGTGGGAGCCATGGTATTTCGGTAACCGGGACTTCTGGGGAACCTAGTTCTCTAACAATCGAAGAGAGAGAGCTTGTGATGGAGACAGCAAGTAAAACGATTAACGGACGAGTTCCATTTATACCAGCAACGGGATCAGTTAATCATAATGAAGCGCTTCGGCTAACAAAGGCTGCTCAAGAAATGGGAGCAGATGCTGCGATGGTCATTGTTCCATACTATAACAAGCCTTCCCAGCAAGCATTATATAAACACTATAAAACTATTGCCAATGCCGTGGATATTCCAATAATTATATATAACATTCCTGGAAGAACAGGAGTGAATATGGAAGTAACAACAATGGCTCGACTTGTTGAAGATTGTCCGAACATTATTGGTGCCAAAGAGTCAAATAAAGATTTTGAGCATGTCAATCGGGTGCTATTAAATTGTGGTAGAGATTTTAGTCTATTCTCGGGAATTGAACTTCTTTGCTACCCAATGTTAACAATCGGTGGGAAAGGTTCTATTAGCGCTACAGCAAACGTTGCACCGGCGAAAGTAGCAGAAATGCACAATGCTTGGGAGGAAGGAGACACTGAAAAAGCGTTAGATCTTCATTTTGAATTAATGACATTAAATGATGTGTTATTTAAAGAGACTAACCCTGGACCAGTAAAAGCAGCGCTGGGCATGATGGGTAAAATTACGCCAGTTTTACGCAAGCCAATGGATTTACCATCTGAGGTACTTCAAAACGAAATTCGTGAAGTTTTAAATCAATATGGCATCTTGTCAAATGAGATTGTAACTAAATAATTATTCAAAATCTAAAAAATTCTCTTACTCCTTGTTATAGGAGTAAGAGAAGAATGAGGAGTGTAATAACATGCAAGTTCAAGTAACTGAGACTCAAAAAAATCACGTACACAAGCAAGTAGCAAATGTAAAACTATATATTAATGGACAGTTTGTCGACAGTAAATCAGATGCTATTTTTGAAAATAAAAATCCATTTACTAATGAAATAAACAACTATATCGCTGAGGGGCGTGAAGCGGATATAAATCAAGCAGTTCTTTCAGCAAAAGAAGCGTTTGAGAATGGTCCGTGGGGCAAGTTGAAATTGAAAGAAAGAATGAAATATATTAATAGAATTGCAGATCTCATCGATGAGGAGATTGAAGAAATCGCTTTCTTAGAATCATTAGATACAGGTCTACCAATTAGCCAAACGAGAAATCAAACCGCACGTGCTGCAGAAAATTTCCGTTTTTATGCACGTATGGTTGAGACAAAATTGCATGGCGAATCTTACCCAATGGATGATGAATTCATTAATTATACAGTTTATAAACCATTAGGAGTTATAGGGTTAATTACGCCATGGAATGCCCCATTCATGTTAGAGACTTGGAAAGTAGCGCCTGCATTAGCAACTGGAAATACTGTTGTGCTAAAACCAGCTGAACTTTCACCATTGACTGCAAATAAATTAGCTGAAATTATTCATAAAGCTAAAGTTCCTGATGGAGTCTTTAATGTCGTTCATGGATTTGGAGAAACAGCAGGGGCTGCTCTTGTTGCTCACCCAAATGTGAAAGCGATTTCATTTACAGGTGAAACGACTACAGGTTCCACTATTATTAAAAATTCTGCGGATACTTTAAAGAAAACCTCGATGGAGCTTGGTGGGAAATCACCTTTAATTGTATTTGATGATGCAGATCTTGAACGAGCTTTAGATGCAGCAATATGGGGGATTTTCTCTTTTAACGGGGAACGTTGCACATCCAATTCTCGAGTATTCTTGCATAAAAATATTAAAGTTCAATTTGTTGAAAAATTATTAGCACGTGTCGCAAACATTAAAATTGGTGACCCAATGGATTCATCAACTGAGCTTGGTCCGCTAATTGAAAAAGGTCACTACAACAAAGTAAAAAAATATATAGAAATCGCTAAACAAGAAGGTTGTGAAGTAGTTCAGGGCGTGGTTCCGGAGAAGGTAAAGGCAGGTAATTTTGTACCACCGACACTTTTATTAAATGCAAAAAATGACATGAGAGTATGTCAGGAAGAAATCTTTGGTCCCGTTATGGCCGTAATCGAATTTGAAACAGATGAAGAAGTACTTCATATGGCAAATGACGTATCTTACGGACTAGCTGGCTTTGTATGGACAAAAGATTTAAAACGAGCACATCGTATGGCGGATGCTATTGAAGCAGGTATGCTTTGGATTAACGCTCAAAACGTACGAGATCTTCGAATTCCATTTGGCGGTATGAAAGATAGTGGAATTGGAAGAGAGGGTGGTCATTTCGCAATGTTTGAATTCTATACAGAACCAAAGGTAATCCATGTTGCTATAGGTGACCATCATATTCCGCAATTTGGGAAGTAAAAACTATTTTCTAAGGGGGACACAATAATGCCAGCAAAAACAGGAGAGCAATATATTGAAAGAGTCGATAATGCACAGGCAAATATATGGATTGATGGCAAACGAGTAGAAGGAAAGATTTCAGAACATCCAGCTTTTAAAGGAGTAATGAAAACTCAGGCAGAACTTTACGATTTGCAACATGATCCAGACAAAAAGGATTACATGACATATGTATCTCCAACAACTGGTGAACGGGTAGGGACATCTTTTATTCAGCCAAAAACAAAAGAAGAATTGGTGACACGTCGCAAAATGATGCAAGAATGGGCGAAATATAATGGTGGCATGATGGGACGTTCCCCTGATTACATTAATGTCGGGATGATGGCGTATGGTTCGGCTGCAGAAATGTTCGGAAAACAGGACTCCATCTATGCCGAAAACATGGCCAACTACTACGAGTATTGCCGTGAAAATGATTTATCTTTAACACATACGTTGATTCAGCCTCAAGTCAATAGGGGAGTAAATTCAGCACAGCTTCCAGATCCGTATATTGCAGCACGAAATAAAGAGAAAACATCTGAAGGGGTCGTTATCAAAGGGGCAAGATTACTTGCTACTCAAGGTGGTATTACCGATGAAATCATGGTATTCCCATCTACTTTGTTAAAACAATCAGCTGAAGAAAATCCATATGCATTTGCATTTTCTATTCCTAATAACACACCGGGCTTGAAATTTATTTGTCGAGAATCTTTTGATTATGGTAAGTCTCATTTCGACCATCCACTAGGATCTCGCTTTGAAGAAATGGATACCATTGTTGTGTTTGATGATGTTGTCGTTCCGTGGAATCGAGTCTTTGCTCTTGGTGATGTTAATGTGTGCAACCAGGCCTACAATGAAAGTAATGCAGTTGTTCATATGACACATCAAGTTGTATCAAAAAATATCGCGAAAACAGAGTTTGTACTTGGTATTCTTCAATTAATGGCAGAGACCATTAATATTGGCCAATACCAACATATACAGGAGAAAATCTCTGAGGTAATTATTGCACTTGAAACGATGAAAGCATATGTCGTTGCTGCCGAAGCAAATGCAAAAGTGGATAGATGGGGAACTATGACACCAGAATTTGCACCGTTAAATGCAGCGCGTCATTACTTCCCGAAAATTTACCCACGCTTTACAGAAATTATGCAATTAATGGGTGCAAGTGGCTTAATGGCGATTCCAGCAGAAGCAGACTTCAATTCTGAAATTCGTCCGGATCTTGATAAGTATTTACAATCAGCCACTGGAGATGCTTATGATCGTGTGAAACTTTATCGTTTGGCATGGGATGTATGTATAAGTTCATTCGGTACTCGACAAACACTTTATGAGCGCTTCTTCTTCGGTGATCCAGTTAGAATGGCAAGTACGCTTTATAACGGGTATGACAAACAAGAATATGTTGATCGTGTAAAAGAATTTTTGAATCGATCAGAAGCGTTAGTTAAAAAATAACTAATTAATCGACTAAGGGAGATGAGGAGTATGGATTTCAATATCATTCGTATTGCCAGAACTGTTATAAATGTGAAGGATTTAGACCGTTCAAAAGATTTTTATGTAAAAGCGCTCGGTATGATTGAAACGGAAACTAAGGACGACTGTGTTTATTTGAAAGGGCTTGAAGAACACACACACCACAGCTTGGTCCTTAAAAAGTCCGAGACGTTAGGGGTACACGCACTCGGTTACAAAGTAGAAAAAGAAGAAGATCTTGACCGTCTGGCTGAATTGTTTCAAGCAAAAGGCTTAAAAACAAAGTGGCTAAAGGAAGGTACTCAGCATGCTCTTGGGCGTGCACTGCATGTACATGATATTTCAGGAATGCCTCTTGAATTTTTCTGCAAGATTGAAAAAGCAGAGCGCTTACTTCAGCGCTACGATTTATACAGCGGTGCACGAATTCAGCGGATTGACCACGTAAACTGTGCTGTACCGGATGTAGAAAAAGCTTACAACTTCTTTATCAACGAGCTAGGCTTTGCATGTTCTGAATATACAACTATAGAAGATGGAAGTATCTGGGCTACGTGGCTCCATCGCAAACAGACCGTGCACGATCAAGCCTTTATGAACGGAGATGGTCCGCGTCTTCATCACTTTGCTTACTGGCTACCGGATCCACTTGCTCTAATTCATTGTTGCGATGTTTTAGCTTCTCTTGGTTATTCAGAGAACATTGAAAGAGGTCCAGCACGCCACGGTTTATCCAATGCGTTTTTCTTGTATTTAAGAGATCCAGATGGATATCGCATAGAGCTGTATAACGGAGATTACTTAACAAGTGACAATGACTTCGAGCCGATTCGATGGGATTTAAATGACCCACGTCGTCAAACATTATGGGGGGCAAAAGCACCGGACAGTTGGTTTAATGAAACATCTCCGTTTTTAGATATTGAAACGAATGAACAAATTCAATCAAAAGCACCAAACCTAGCACAGCGCAAACCAGAGCTTGTTATTTAAATAAAAGGAATGGAGGAATTTTAATGGATGATCGTACATTTCGAGATGCGATGGGTAAATTTGCAACGGGCGTAACAGTTATTACAACGGACATTGATGGAGAGCCACATGGCATGACAGCAAATGCCTTCATGTCAGTGTCGCTAAACCCAAAACTCGTACTAATATCAATTAAAGAAAATGCAAAAATGCTCGATAAAATTAACCGTTCCGGTAAATTTGCAGTAAATATTTTATCGGAAGACCAGCAAGAAATTTCCATGTTATTCGCCGGCCAGATCAAAGAAAAGCGAGAACCAGAATTTGACCGCCTAAACGAAATCTCGGTAGTAAAGGATGCACTAGCTAATATTGTATGCACTGTATATGGAAAGCAAGTAGCTGGTGACCATACACTGTTCCTTGGAGAAGTGGAAGAAATTGTTCTTCGTGAAGGAAACCCTCTGACATTCTTTGCAGGAAAATATGGCCAGATCACTGCACCGCAGTTAACTTAACATAAAAGGAGAGGGCAAACGATGGAGACAATTACTATTAAAAGTTCAATTGATAAATCAAAGTTCACTGAAATGGAAGCTTGTGTTTTGGCTCTTGGTTTTTTTGATGGCGTTCACATCGGCCATCAAAGAATTCTTGAAACAGCAAAACGAATTGCTGTGCAAAAACAATGCGCCTTTGGTGTTATGACGTTTTATCCGCACCCAAAAGATATACTCTTTCCTCATTTGGAGCCAATGACTTATTTAACTCCGCTTCCTTTGAAAGAAGATCGGTTTGAAAAGCTGGGTGTTGAGAAGTTATTTGTTGTTGAGTTTAGCCCTGAGTTTGCTCGTCTTTCTCCTAACGATTTTGTTGAACAATACATTATAGGACTTGGATGTATACATGCTGTAGCAGGCTTTGATTATCATTATGGCTATAAAGGACTCGGTAATATGAAAACGTTATCAGAGTATAATCCCGGAAGTTTGGAAGTAACGACTGTTCCAAAGATCCAACATGATGATGAAAAAATTAGTTCAACAGCAATCCGAAAATTGCTTGATGAAGGTCATGTGCAAAAGATTCCTATGTACCTTGGCGATTTTTATGAAATTAATGGAGAAGTAAATCAAAGTTCCCTTTTTTACAACAACCATCAGTTTCTTAAATTAATAGTAAAAAAGAGATACCGAATGCCTAAACCAGGTATTTACCATATTCAAGTTGAAATAGATGGTAATAATTATGATGGAACCTGCCACCAAATATCTATAAATGAGCAACACCCTTCATTATTAATACAATTAAAAGATTGTTCTGTATACCCATACAAGAAGCGGATTAAGGTAAAGTGGCTAGATTATAAATATGGCAAGCAGAATGAGTCCTACGGAATGAATGAATACATGAAAAAAGATGAGCTAGTGATCTAATGAATAGAAAGCTAGAAAGGAGTAGACTATGAATTTAAAAGTACAAGCAAGAAAGAAAAACTTATACATTGATGGTCAATGGCAAGAGGCCACTGAACATGCATCCCTAACATCTCCATACTCTGGAGATGTTATTGCATATATTCCTAAGGCTAATGAAAAAGAAGTGAATGAGGCAATCGAAGCTGCATGTCGTGCAAAAACAGTAATGGCGAAAATGCCAGCTCACGAACGTGCAGCTATTTTGGAACGTTTGGTAGGTTTGTTTGAGAAGCGTTTAGATGAAGCTGCAGAAATTATCGCTTTAGAGGCAGCTAAACCAATTGCTACTGCGATCGAAGAAGTGAAACGGACAATACAAACGTATAAGTTTGCAGCTGAAGAAGCAAAGCGAATTCATGGAGAAACAATTCCATTGGACGCTGCACCAGGTGGAGAAAAACGAGTTGCATATACGGTGCGAGAACCTATTGGGGTTATTGGAGCGATTACTCCATTTAATTTCCCGATGAATTTAGTTGCCCATAAAGTAGGTCCTGCCATTGCCGCAGGAAATACAATTGTATTAAAACCAGCATCTCAAACCCCACTATCTTCTTTCTTTTTAGCAGAGTTGTTACAGGAGGCTGGTTTACCTAATGGAGCTCTTAATGTGATTACTGGAAGCGGAAGAGTCGTGGGAGATAAAATCGTGACCGATGATAGAATTGCAGCTATTACATTTACGGGAAGCCCAGCTGTTGGAATTGGTATTCGAAACAAAGCAGGACTGAAGCGCGTGACATTAGAACTGGGTTCAAATGCTGCCGTTATTATTGATAAAGGGATCGATATAGATTCAATTATTAATCGTTGTGTGAAGGGAGCCTTTTCTTTCCAAGGTCAAGTATGTATATCATTACAACGAATTTATATTCATGAAAGTTTGTACGAAACATTTGTGCAAAAATTCGTTGAAGAAACTCAACAACTCAAGATTGGTGACCCTTTAGATCCACGTACGGATGTTTCAGCGCTTATTTCAAAAGAAGATGTGGGACGTACTTTAGATTGGATTCATGAAGCGAAACAACATGGAGCAGAAGTAGCAACCGGGGGAATCGCAAAAGGGAATATTCTATTGCCAACAGTATTATTAAATGCAGATTCTTCTTTAAAAGTTTCGTGTCAAGAAGTGTTTGCTCCAATTGTTATCATCAATAAAGTTCAAACAGTAGAGGAAGCAATTGAGCAAGTAAATGATTCGAGATATGGTCTCCAAGCGGGAATCTACACAGATAATGTTCATACAGCGTTAACAGCAGCTGAAAACCTTCATGTTGGAGGCGTAATGATTAATGATATTCCAACGTTTCGTGTAGATCACATGCCTTATGGAGGTGTGAAGGAAAGTGGAGTTGGAAGAGAAGGAATAAAATATGCTGTAGAGGAAATGACAGAGCTAAAACTAGTAGTTTTTAATAGAAATTAAAAATCGAAAAATTAGAAGCATTTAAGAACCCTATTAAATTATTAGGAAGAGGTGCTATCAATTTGGAGCTAGTAAAAGAACAGAGTAGTGTAAAACAAGACATCGAACAACAAGACAACAAACAAATAGATTATAACAAAATTTCCACTTCGGAGGATTTTAAACAACTACTTTTAAATAAGAAAAAGTTTATTATTTCATACACCATTTTTTATTTGGCATATTCTCTAGCTTTACCATTCCTAGCCTTGTTTACAACTATATTAAACGTCCAAGTAATAGGAGACATTACGTTAGCGTGGATTTACGGTATTTCAATTATCTTCATGTCATTTTGGGTATGCAGTGTTTATGTAAAGAAGTCTGCTGAATTTGACGAAAAAGTAAAGCAAATCATAGTAAAAGAGGGGCTGTAGACATATGGGATGGGATATAATACTTCTTTTTGTACTTATGTCAATAGGGGTACTTTTCATTACGTACTATGCTTCCAAAAAAACAAAAACGGCGGGTTCATTCTATACAGCTGGAGGTGGTCTGACTGCTAGACAAAATGGGCTTGCTTTAGCTGGAGACTTTATGTCTGCATCTACCTTTTTGGGGTTAATTGGAGCCTTTTCTTTAACGGGATATGACGGATTTTTCCTTATGTACGGTGCCCTAGTTTCTTTTCTTGTCATTTTATTTTTAGTTGCAGAACCATTAAGGAATCTTGGGAAATATACGTTAGGTGATATGATTACTGCTCGATTTAAGTTTAAACAAGTACGAGGTGTAACAGCCTTCAATACAATAATCATCTCAGTTTTTTATATGCTTGCACAGCTTGTTGCTGCAGGAGCTTTATTCAAATTATTATTAGGCATTCCGTATAATACTTCAGTCCTTATTGTTGGTGTTGCTATGTTAGCTTTTGTTTTGTTTGGAGGAATGACCGCAACAAGCTGGGTTCAAATTATTAAAGCCGTTCTTTTAGTAGGTGGAACCTTTATTATGTTTGTAATGGTTATGTGGAAATTTAATTTTAATTTTATTGGCATTTTTACTGATATGAAAACAGCCACTCCTTTTGGAATTGATTTCTTAAATCCTGGTTTAAAATATAAAAATGGTTGGGATGCGGCTTCTTTAACTCTTGGGCTCATTCTTGGGACAGCGGGTCTACCCCATGTATTAGTTCGCTTTTTAACTGTACCTAATGCTCAGGTTGCCAGAAAGTCAGTTGTTTGGCTTATGTGGATCATGGGGCTATTCCATATTATGGTCATTTTCCTTGGGTTTGGAGCAGCAAAGCTAGTTGGAACTTCGAATATTATAGAGGCTAACCCAGCAGGGAATATGGCAGCGCCGTTATTAGCAAGGTATATTGGCGGAGATTTTATGTTTGCTTTCATTTCTGCGGTTTCTTTTGCTACGATTCTCGCAGTTGTCGCTGGAATTGTGGTTACGGGAGCAACAGCATTTTCCCATGACTTTTATAACGAAATTTTAAAAGACGGGAAGGCAACCGAAAAACAGCAAATGTTTATGGTACGTCTTGCATCGATTCTCATCACTGCTATCGCCATTTCCTTATCACTATTTCTTCAAAATTTCAATGTTGCCTTTGTAGCATCAATCGCTCTAACATTAGCAGCGAGTTCGAATTTACCAGTTATTTTATTAACTATTTTTTGGAGAAAATTCAACAAAACTGGAGCAATATTTGGGATGCTTATAGGATTAATTAGCACGATTGGTCTGGTCATGTTGAGTCCAAATGTTTGGAATCCAGAACCAGGTGTAGCTTTATTTACTGGTAATCCTATTTTCCCTCTTGCATCACCAGGAATTCTTTCTATACCGCTAGGTTTCTTAGGCTGCTATATTGGTACATTAATAGGGGCCCGCAAGTCAAAAAATGTAGAGGATAATTTTTCGGAAATTATCGTTAAGTCAAATATAGGTAATGATGTTAAAGGTGTAGTTAATCATTAGTGTTTAAGTAATCATCAGAAGAATTTACGAGTTTATGAGAGGAGTGAATAGTTATGAGTAAGGCAATTATTAAATTTAGTGAAACCCTCCACACAAAAGAAGTGGAAGTAGATCCTCAAAGCAATACAATTATTCTCGGTGATAGAAATTTAACAGTAGAGCAGTCCTCTTTAGAGGCGCCGATTTCAGGTACAGTATATGGGGCTTTATTAAATTATAGTGGCGAGCTTAAAGCATTAGGTTCATCGTTAACGAACGAACCTTATAAACAACCTCCCAAAGCGCCTGTCTTATATATAAAACCGGTGAACACCATTACTGGATTTAAGTCTTCAATTCCATTACCCGAGGATACGTCTCATCTGCAAGTAGGTGCCTCATTAGGCATTGTCATTGGAAAAGATGCTACTCGTGTAACAGAAGAAAAAGCTTTAAATCATGTATTAGGATACACCATTGTAAATGATGTGAGTATTCCACATGAGAGTTTTTATCGACCAGCTATTAAGCAAAAAGCAAGAGATAACTTTTGCCCTGTAGGTCCATGGATTATTGAACGAGATGCAATCGTTGACCCTGATAAGTTGACAATTACTGTATTCGTTAACGATGAATTAAAACAAAAGAATACAACGGCTAATTTAATTCGTCCTGTATCGCAATTGATTTCTGAAATTTCTGAATTTATGACGCTGTATGAGGGAGATGTTTTACTGATTGGGGTACCTGAAAATCCTCCGCTTGTTAAAAAGGGAGATCGAGTACGAATTGAAATCGATGGAATCGGTTATTTGGAAAATACAGTTGAATGAGAATCTCATTGTTTTAAAAGGAGCGCGATTATTATGAAACATGCACGTGTAGTATTTCAGGATGTCGTTCATCACGCAATTGAAACAGATGACGGTCATCTTAAACTAGATAATGGACAAATTGTTTCTGAGGAGGAAGTGGTCTGGCTACCGCCTGTCCAACCTAGAACTGTTTTTGCTTTAGGACTAAATTATGCAGATCATGCAAAGGAACTTGCTTTTCAAGCACCAACTGAACCTTTAGTTTTTCTAAAAGGTCCTAATACTTTTATCGGTCATCGAGGTCAGACTTACCGACCGTATGAAGCTACCAATATGCATTACGAATGTGAACTTGCAGTTGTCATTGGGCGTTCCGGGACTAACATTAAACGAGAAGATGCATATGATTATGTAGCAGGATATACCGTTGCAAATGACTATGCCATCCGTGATTATTTAGAAAACTATTATCGTCCGAACTTAAAAGTAAAGAATAGAGATACTTGTACACCAATTGGTCCATGGCTAGTCGATGCACAAGATATTGAAGATCCTATGAATCTTACATTGCGTACTTATGTAAATGGAAAAGTTACGCAGGAAGGCACAACGAAAGATATGATTTTTAATATTCCTCAATTAATTGAGTATTTAAGTAGTTTTATGACATTAAATAAAAACGACATTATCCTTACTGGTACGCCTGAGGGCTTAGCTGATACAAAGGAAGGAGATGAAGTCATTACTGAAATTGAAGGGGTGGGACGACTAGTAAATACCATTATTAGTGAAAAACATTTCTTAAGAACTAAAAGTGATAACGCTATTTTTAGTCAGTGAAAGGGATGAGAATACATGCCGCATTTTATTGTTGAGTATACCGATAATATAAAGAAAGAAGCAGACATTCCGAATTTGCTTAAAAAAGTGAATGATATTTTGATTAGCCGTAGTAATCTTTTTCCGACTGGAGGAATTCGATCAAGAGCAGTAGAACTTCAAAATTACCGAGTAGCAGATGGAGCGGAAGATGATGCATTTGTTCACGCTATATTAAAAATTGGGGCGGGGAGATCGACTGAAAATAAGAAAGAAACTTGTGACGAACTATTCGAAGTAATCAAGGGTCATTTTGCTGATTTATTTTCTAGACGATATCTGGCATTATCTATGGAATTGATTGAATTCAGTGAGGAAGGTACTTACAAGTATAACAATATTCATAAGCGTTTTAATAAGTAAGAAGGCTGAAAGTCAATCTGCGTTAAAGGTAATAGATTTAAATTTGGCTAAAAGAAGTTTTCTAGATTTTTAATCTAAGATCTTCATTACTGTTGTTTCATTGATTAAAAGGCTCATAGTCGACATTTTTCAGAGGGTATGAGCCATTATATCAAGATAACATTCAGGAGGATTCGTTAATAAAGGGAAAAAATAGGAAATACAATGTGGACAGGACTATAAAAAGAAAACAGAAGTTATATAAAAACCATTTGCTCAGAACTTTTGCTTAGGGTAAATAATTTAGTTTGTAAGAGTAGTTCCGCTTTTTACAATAAAAAAACAATTGATATCGCTTACAATTTAGGTTACATCGCGTTAAGTTTAGATTTTCATTTCAGGAAGGGGACTTTAAATGATAAAGAATCAGGCTTTAGATGTGAACTGCATTGAATGGGCAAGTAAAATAAACAAAAGTTATATTGGAGGTCAATGGGTAGAGGGGGGGAGTAAAAGAATTTATTCAATAAAGGATCCGTATGATCAGTCAACTATTACATCTGTAGAATTAGCGAATATAGAGCAAATAAAAGACGCTTATCACAAAGCAAAAGCAGCACAAAAGGAATGGGCTAAATCTACTCCAGAACAAAGAAGAGAGGTTTTAACAAAAGCATTAGACTATTTAGAGAAAAATAAAGAGCATATTTTGGAATTAATTACACGAGAAACAGGTGGAACACTACTTAAAGCTCATATTGAGTTTGGCTTTGGGGTTAGTGACATAAAAGATTCTATTAATATGGTTGATGAAATATACACACCCAAAAATTATGTATCTACTACGCCAGGAAAGGTTAATCGTGTATATCGATTACCTTTAGGTGTTATTACGTCCATCACGCCTTTTAACTTTCCATTTAACATGGCAACAAGAACAATTTTCCCTGCCATTGCTCTCGGGAACAGTGTTGTTCATAAACCAGATCTCCAAGTTGGAATAGTTGGTGGACAAGTTTTTGCAAAGGCTTTCGAAGAAGCAGGACTTCCAGCTGGAGTGTTTAATTCAATTTTAACTGATCTTCAAGAATCAGGAGATGAATTCCTGTTAAATACGAATTCTTCGTTTATCAGTTTTACAGGATCGACTGCAGTAGGAAAACATATTAATAAGGTAACAGGCGGAACATTAAAACAAATGGCATTAGAACTTGGAGGCAATAACCCTTTAGTAGTTTTAAGAGATGCCGACGTTGAACAAGCAGTGAAAGTCGCCATCTTCGGGAAATTTTTGCATAGTGGTCAAATCTGTGCGATAACAAACCGAATTATTGTTAATAGAGATATTTATGATGAATTTGTTGCTAGATACGTAGAAAAAGTAAAGGGATTAACAGTAGGGGACCCCAAGGACCCTAACACAATTATTGGACCTGTTATAAATGAAAAACAAGCTGATAAAATTATGGATTTAGTTAATAAAGCAAAGGAAAGTGGATTAAAAGTTGCTGTAGAAGGTGACCGTACAGGGAATGTTATTTCTCCATTTGTATTTGTTGACGTACCAAATGATTCAAGTCTTGCATCTTGTGAAATCTTCGGTCCTGTTGCACAAATTATTCCGGCTGAAAGTGATGAAGAGGCCATTCGTTTTGCTAATGACACGGAATATGGATTATCCTCTTCCATTATGACTAGTGACTTAGAAAGAGGGGAAAGATTAGCCCTTGAGATCGAATCTGGTACAACACATATAAATGATATGCCTGCAGTGCTAGAAGGAAATGTTCCATTTGGTGGAGTGAAACAAAGTGGAATTGGACGTTTTGGATATGAATGGATTGTAGAGGAGTTTACTGTTGCGAAATGGGTATCTGTACAGACGAGTAAATTAGATTATCCGTTTTAGGATTACAGTGAAATTCAAATTACTGATTTTCCGAACGAGCTACACCCTGCATGCGCTTTCTCGTTCGGGAAATCTGTAAATAGAGAGCCAGAGAGTAGACGTAGATGAGGACCAACCGTTAATAATTGCAAAATAACTACTTACACATACTTTCTGTAAGAAAAGTAGTAAACCGTTGATTTGGCTGTTACTTGATTAATCGAGGATATATTAAGCATCGATTTGTAAGCGCTTACTAATATGTGTTAAAGGGGGTATAAGTGATTAGTTCTTTAAATTCGAAAATAATTAGTTACTTGCCGTCTCAGCCTGACTTTGAATTTCAGACAGATTACTATATTGAACAAAAAGTTAGAATTAAACCAAACCAACCATCTATTCTGTTTTATCAATTTAAAATGGGAGGGGTAAGTAGTCAAATTTCTGTTATCCCGGATGGGTGTATCGATATTCTCATTAATTGTGATCAGCATTACGGTAATATTTGTGGAAGCGTTACTAAAAGTAGAGTGATTAACCTTCTCCCGAACAGTACATACTTTGGTATGCGTTTTCTGCCATGTCTAGATATTAAGAAAATAAAATTCGGTATAAAAGACCTTACAGATAAAGAAATTTCCTTAAATGAAATGTTTCCTGTAAATACGAATATTTTAGAAAGGGTAGTAACCGACGAAAGTTTTGTGGAGAGAGTCAATATATTCAATGAAATATTGGAAAACCAAATTTTTGAGATGGATAAATCAACAAAACTAATAAAACAAGCATTATATAATATATACGCGACAAGAGGTAATATTACCATAACTCAACTTGCAGAAGAAGTAGGATATTCAACTAGATATTTAAGAAAACAATTTGAAGACCATATTGGAATTTCCCCAAAATTATTTAGCCAAATAGTAAGATTTCAATCATCACTAAATATGCTTCTAAGGACAACCCACTTTACGTTAAATGATGTTATTTATGAGAATGGTTATTATGACCAAGCCCATTTGATTCATGAGTTTCGGAATTTTGGATGCATGACACCTTATCAATTAACTGGGCAAAAAAGTTGCCTGAAAACCAGCTAAATAATGTTTGTATTGCTAAAGCAATTACTTATTTAAGTAATTGCTTTTTACGTGCGCCTGGCATGAGCATATTGGAACAATTTATGAGTAAAAATTTAGAATGTTCCGATTTTTACAATATTAAATGATCTTCATCTGATAATCTGTAATTAATATTAAGAATGCTTATTGTTCCTACTACAGTTCGTAGGAAAAAATGGCAATAAACAAAACGAAAGAGGGGAGTCAGATGAACGACGAAATATCAACTGTTTATTAATGGTGATTGAGTTGAGGCTGTGTTAGGCAGAACGTTTGAGTCTATTAACCCCAGAACCGGAAATGTACAGTTAGACAAAGCATGCCTGAGTTGACTTGAATGGAAAGGTTTGAATATGGAGGATAACGCTTTGTATAAATAACAAAATTATAATAACACCAATGGGGGTAGGGATTATAGAAACACAAAAATCAGTAGAGAACATTCGAATTTTATCAGATGGGCAAAGTCTAAAAAGAAGTTTAAAGATGCGTGATTTAGTTATTTTTGGTCTTGGCTTTATGGCACCAGTTGCAGCGATGTCAATGTTTGGAATTATCACTTTGGTATCTCATGGCCATTCTGTCCTCTCATATGTTCTTGGTTTTGTTGCAATGTTATTTACGGCGTACAGTTTCGGTAAAATGGTTGAAGCTTACCCAGTTGCGGGCTCAACCTATACCTACGCCCATCAAGCGCTACACCCTAAAATAGGATTTATAGCTGGATGGGGAATGCTCCTTGATTATCTGTTGATACCCATGCTAACTTTTTTGATCAGTGCAAGTTTTGCAAACGCCCTTGTACCAAGTATTCCGGTTTGGGGTTGGGTTCTCATTTTCGCTATCCCAATCACGATTGTAAATATAATTGGAATTGATATAGCAACTAAGTTGAATTCAGTTTTAGTGCTCTTCATGATTATCGCGGTGATCGCCTTCGTTTTCAGCGCAAGTCACTTTATTATAACGGGTGAGTTATCTTTAATAAGCTATAAGGCAATTTATGATGGTGATTCATTTTCAATAGGAGCAGTTATTGGCGGGGCAGCTATTGTTATTGTCGCTTACCTAGGTTTTGATGCTATAACAACCTTAGCTGAAGAGACGAACGTAGCGGGGAATAAAATTGGTTTGGCCATTATGTTTACCTGTGTCATTCAAACGGTATTTTATGTTTCCGTCACTTATTTAGCAGTGATTCTTGTAGGAAATTATTTAACTATTGATAATCCCGACACAGCCTTCTTCAACGTTTTAGAGACGATAGGGGGCGGGTTTCTTCAGACTTTTATTACATTTACGATTATCGCATCTGGATTTGCAAGCGCCTTAGCAAGCCAATCAGCTTCAAGTCGTCTGCTCTTGGGGATGGGACGTGACAATGTCATCCCTCAAAAATTTTTTAGCTATATCCATCCAAAGTATAAAACACCGATGAATAATATTTTATTAATGTCAATCATCGGAGTAATTGGTGCAGTATCTTTGGATTTGCAAATTGTCTCTGACTTAGTTGCATTTGGTGGATTATTAGGATTTGCTTTCGTGAATATTTGTGTAATTAATCATTATTATTTAAAAAATAAGCAAAAAAATATCGTTAAACATTTGATTGTTCCATTAATTGGGATGTCAGTTTGTCTTTATATTTTGTGGGGGCTTTCAACAGCTGGAAAAATAGTTGGATTTACTTGGATGGGAATTGGTGTTTGTTATTTCGCGATTCGATCCATGTATTCAAAAGAATCCAAGAAACTCTTAACAGATATAGAAGGGCAGAATATTAGTTAAATAAAATAACAATTTTTATACCTACTCAGAGCATTAGCTAAATGAATTAACAAAGGCTTTATTGATAGGACAACTAGTTAGGAAAGTTAATTATATTTGTCTATTAAAGGAGGAATAAAATATGCAATACGTTACAAAACGGAATAACCTAAGCAAATTGGAATTATCAGAGCTTGATAAAAAGCATTATTTGCATCCGACTACACCACCAAGAGCTCATTATTTATCAGGGCCTTCAACAATCTTTACAGAAGGTAAAGGAATTTATCTGAAAGACATAGAGGGGAAAGAGCGTATTGATGGGGTTTCGATGCTTTGGAATGTTAATCTTGGCTATGGAAATGAAGAGCTTGCTGAGGTAGCAAAACAGCAGATGTTAAAACTTTCTTACAGCTCTTCATTCAGCGGACAATCCAATGAGCCCGCTATCCTTTTAGCACAGAAAGTGGCCTCGTTAGCACCTGGTGATTTGAATGTTTGCTTCTTCACATCGGGAGGTTCGGAATCTAATGATACTGCATTTAAACTAGCCCGTTTTTATTGGAAAGTAAAAGGTCAGCCAGAGAAAACAAAAATTATTTCTCTTGAACAGTCATTCCATGGGGTTACAGTAGGAGCCACAAGTGCTACAGGAATCGAGGGATTCAACAAATTTACGAACTCCAATGCTCCGAACTTCCTTACAGCTGCAGCGCATGTTTTGAATGCAGAGCTTGGTGATAAAAGTGATCCAAATTACTCGCGTTCGATTCGTGGGATAATTGAATCAGAAGGATCCGACAACATAGCCGCTGTCATTCTGGAGCCAATCCAAGGAGCAGGCGGGGTAAGGTTCCCTCCTGACGGATACCTTCAAGCTGTTCGCAAACTTTGCTACGAACACAACATTTTGCTTATTGCAGATGAGGTGATTTGTGGGTTTGGAAGAACTGGAAAGACCTTTGGTGTTGATAATTGGAACATTGTTCCGGACTTTCTATGTGTTGCAAAAGGAATCTCAAGTGGCTACGCACACTTGGGTGCCGTAATTATGAGAGAGCATGTAAGAGAAGCATTTATTCAATCAGATGAAATGATGTTCCATGGATTCACATACAGTGGACATCCAATGGCTTGCGCGGTTGGTTTAAAGACACTTGAGATATTAGAAAGGGATCAAATTGTTGAGAATAGTAGACTTCGCGGTGAACAATTATTAAAAGGA
Source organism: Lysinibacillus sp. EB271-A1-10B (assembly GCF_058791335.1). Classification (NCBI taxonomy): domain Bacteria; kingdom Bacillati; phylum Bacillota; class Bacilli; order Caryophanales; family Bacillaceae; genus Lysinibacillus; species Lysinibacillus sp. EB271-A1-10B. The sequence continues at coordinate 154,806 of NZ_JBYTDL010000008.1, read as the reverse complement.
CTTAAGTTTCTCGAAAGTAATCATAAACATATAACGAATGTAAGAGGTCTTGGTCTACTTGCCGGTATTGAGCTAGTTAAAGATCCTGAAAACGGCATCGCATTTGATCCATCGGTACACGCCGCAGCTCTGTATACAGATATATGCATGGACTTAGGGCTACAATTGCGTTACTTCGATTGGAAGGGAACAAATACGGTTGCTCTTGCTCCACCGCTTATTATTACAAGCCAACAGGTTGAAGAGATTATTAACAGAATGTCTGACGCTCTTAAAAGGTTCGAAAAACAAATTTAATTCACGCTAGCAAAATCTATTAAGACTATTGATAGTGATAGTAAAGACTATATCCAATGAACAACTGTTGACCAGGCGCTCATAACATATGAGTACCTGGCCTTTTTGTGTTTATTCATCATACGGTCTAAACTTGTTACGGAGCAATGTAAGTTCATCTTTTTCTCTAGTATCATACTTTTTAAAAATAATTTCGGTTGTTCTTTAGCTACTATTTAAGAAGTAACCCTGTACATATAACGTAAGTAAGGCAAAAAGCAAGACAATAAGTAGGATATTTATTGTTCCTAAGTAGTCATAGTCAAAATTACTATGGATAAAAAGAAGGTATACTAACGATTGCTAGTACATTAAGAGCTGTATTTGCAGGGGCTTATGGAAAAGCTTAAAACGAGTAATTAATTAGACAATTGAAATATCATCTGTGGAGGACGAAGCGCATAGAGAGAGCCCTGTACCGTTCAATTACTGGCTAGAGGAAAGGGGTGTTGTTTTTATACAATATTAATTCCTGCACTCGCATTACCAAGAATAATGTCAACGGCAGTTTCTCCTGGTACCGATGAAATATAAAATACCATTAATAAACGATCACCTGCAGTTACTGGTACGGGTGAGATAGTAGCCGATGCAAATACTAAAAGGCCTACGGGTATAGGTTCTGTAATAGATGGAACTAAATCAACGCTAGCACTTGTACCAGTAAAAGTATTACTTCCTACAGGTGCAAGAAAAATTTGAGCACGGATTGTCACAGATCCTGATTCTACCTGCCCAGCAAGTGCATTATATGAGGCTGAAATAGCAGTTATATTCCCGTCACGTGGGACGGTGAAGGCTTCACTTAAAAGTCCGGTTAAATTAATCGTATTATTTGCAAGAGGTACAAGGTCTACAGCCGAACCAAACCCTATGAGACTAGCAAGTCTATTGCCAAGTATATTTTCAACGACTGTTTGTCGTCCAGAGGAGAAGGGAATTATTGAACCACCTTGATTTTCTCTGCCATTCCCAATTTTTGAATTGATACAATTGATATCTGTGGCCACAAATGGTCCTAAGTTATTACAATCTTTACTTGCTGATGAACGATTACAATTATTTTTGCACACAAATTTCCCTCCTTTCATCGCTATGATATGTTGAAGAAGGGAAGTGAGAAGGGCTATAAACTTTATAATTATTTCTTTATTTTTAAACGATGAAAAAAGCCTCTCATTTTGAGCGACTTAATGTTGTTGTTTCTATTGGGAGAAGGGGGCATGCTATCAAAAAAATCTCTACATGTCGTAAGTAACGTTTGTTTATATATTGAATACCATTTTTCTCTAGTCTTTAATAATTATTAGCGCCAAATTTAACTTGCACATTAGCATCCTCGCATTCTTTTATTACCAGATAGATAATTCCGTTTGCGGAATATTTAGATAGTTCCTTTGCCATCACTGTTACAGAAACTTTTTTGCCTTCTATTCTTACTAAAGCATCGGGATAGCCTAGTGACTTAATTTGCATCTCAAGCATTGTTTCTGTGGATTCTTCTTTATTGAGAGTATCAATTTCAATAGCTGCCTTGTTTTTTTCTTCAGCAAAATACCCATCTGATGTAATTTTTCGAGTTAATTTTTGGCGAAGTTGATTTCGTTCATTACTAACTTGTAGGCGCGTTTCTTCAAATAAAGAGCTTGGAGAGGAAACTTCTTTTGTCACATTCTGTAAAGTTTCTTTTTGATCTGCATTTTTTTTAAATGTAATCTCCTCTTTTGATTGTTTTGGTGAATCTATCAAAGAATAGACTGAAATAACCGCTACTAGAGTTAATAATATAAGTAACCAAGACGATTTACTTTGTAGGTGCATGTACTGTCCCTCCATCAGTTTAATGGTTAATGAGCCATCACTTGAAAGATAGTTAAGAGAGCATCGTTTTATTTACCTTAAATATATTCCTAAGAGACCTAATTCTTACATAAACCTTGAAAATAAATTAAGTCCACAAATTTGCACAAGTCTGTTATGGATTGTTATAAACTTAGAATAAGAGAAAACGATTTAAGGAGGAAATTATTTTGATAATTATAGAAACAGAAAGGCTAGAATTACGAGAATTTAATGATGAGGATATTTCTGTCCTTTACACAATTTTTTCAGATGCTGAAACAATGAAATATTATCCATCCTCATTTAACTTAGAACAAACTAAAAATTGGATTGAGAAAAATAAACAAAGATATCGAGAAGATGGTTATGGTTTATGGGCTGTCTGTTTAAAAGAATCAAAAGAATTAATTGGAGATTGCGGCCTTGTTAAACAAATCGTTGATGGAAAAAATGAAGTTGAAGTGGGTTACCATATTCATAAAAAATATTGGTCTAAAGGATATGCAACTGAAGCAGCTAAAGGTTGTGTGGAATATGGATTTGCACATTTGGGACAAGAAAGATTAATAAGTATTATTGATCCAAAAAATGGAGCTTCTATTCGTGTGGCTGAAAAAAATGGCTTAATGAAGGAAAAGGAATCGTTTGTTTTTAATAAAACTCACGATATATATTCATTAAATAAGTTGTAATTGTAAAACATAATGAAGACTAAATGATTACAACTACAACTTTTTGATACTTTATGATATAGAGGATTATTTATTATTTTAGTTCGATAGGAAGTTCCTTTAGGAGATTTTTATGAAAGATCCTTTTTTAAATAGTAGTGCTTATAATCCCGTCCAACATTGTCCAATGTACCGTAAACTTGATATCCGTGATTTTCATAAAAACCTAAAGCCTGAAAACTTAAAGTATCGACCTTTATGAAATCACAGTTGTTATTCAAAGCTATTTGTTCGATTTCTACTAATAATTTAGAGCCATAACCTAATCCGCGAATTTCCTCATCGATCATAAGTGTATGTATCTCTAACCAATTCCAACAAATTTCCCCCAATATGCCACCACGGACTTGGTCATTTTCATCTGTAAGGAAGAGGTTGATTGCTTGATATCGGCCTCTTAAATCTTTTGGAAAGTGTTTTAAATTGTATTCGTAAAGCTTTTTATTAATTAAAGATTTTTTATGTTCATTTTGCTCCTGTAAGATTTTATATTGCATACATTTTTCCTCCTCTTTTATAATGGGAAATTTCGCTTCCAAATTAAATGGTGGCTATTCTCATTCTAATAATGTTCCGTTTTCGATTGTTCACATTTGCGGTAAATTTTAGATACTAGTAATTAAGAAAAGAAATTACTATCCGTTATCAACCTTCGATATAATAAAATAGGGTTATCATAAAAGTTTGGGATGGCATTCGTTAAAATGTGTGTCACGTTATAAGTTTGGTGATGAACTATACAATAGCAGGATTAATTTTTGTAGGTAAAGAAGCGGGTGGTAAAGTGAATTATATTCAAATTTATGCTGGCCCAATGCCCGTTTGCAGTTGGTATTATAGATGATTTGAAAAATATAGAAGAGAAAAGGGGCATTCCTTTTCATACATATCAACTAATGGCGAAAGATGAAGCACAGAATGCACCTATCATATGGACGACCTTTGGACTATTTTACAATGGTCAGTTTATTTCATATAAAATTATGAGCGCAAACAAATTCGAAAAAGTATTTAATTACATTATGAGTAGGGAATTTATCCCCTTTTGATGAACATTAAAATTAGAGCAAATAAACAAATACCTATAAAAGAACCTAGAGTAAACGACCAAGAAAAATAATCGAAAAAGATGTATGCAATTACGATAGCAAGCATATATCCGAGAACAGTGCCCAACAATTGTTTTTGGATATTCAACGTTCTCACTCCTTACAGCTTAGGATTTTTAAAAGTTATTACCCTTATTTATATTTTATAGAATTATCAGGTAAATATCCATAAGAATTAAGAATTCAGGTAGATCAGCTTTGAAAAATAGCAAACAGTATACAGAACATTAAATATAGGGAGATCAACAGGATGTATGGCATTTAGTGAAATAATGATCTCAGTATTATTTATGAGCTTATGGCTGCTAAAACAGTTGAGGTAAATCATTATCACCATCATGCACAACAATTTTTCTTTGTGGTATTTGCAACAGCAACGATCGATATTGCCGGAGAACGAATTGTGCTACAAAAAAACGCACCAGATGGTAGAAAGTATAGTAAAGATCACAAGTACAAAGGAGATGTTTTACGACCAGTCTCCTTAAGTGAAGCAAATCCAACAATAGAGGAATATATAGGATTACACCCAACAACAGGCTGGAACGCTCGGTGAGGATGAGAAAGCTCCTCGGAAGGTTTCATTTTGGAGTAGTCACAAAACTGCTATATAAAGGAGTTAATTTTTTGAAAGCAAAAAGCATTAAATTATATGAATTTGGAAGCCCTCGGGAAGTTTTGAAGTTTGAAAATAAAATGATTCAACCTCCTCAAGAACAAGAAATTCTTGTTCGAATGCTGGCACGCCCTATTAACCCTTCTGATTTAATCCCAATATGGGGGAGTTATGCCCATCGAATTTCTTTGCCAAATATTCCTGGCTATGAAGGGGTAGGTATTGTAGAGGATGTAGGCCCGTGTGTTTCTCAGAATCTTATCGGAAAGCGTGTATTACCTTTGCGAGGGGAAGGAACTTGGCAGGAAATTGTAAAAACAAGCGTAGAATTCGCAGTACCCATTCCAGATACTATAGATGATTTTACTGCAGCACAAATGTATATCAACCCAATGACAGCTTGGGTAACATGTACAGACATATTACAATTGCAGCCAAATGATGTTTTAATAGTCAATGCTTGCGGGTCCGCAATTGGACACATATTTGCTCAGCTAGCAAAATTGTTAGGTTTTCAATTAATCGCGGTTACGAGAAATAATAGACATACTGACGATTTAATTCAGCTTGGTGCTTCCTATGTAATAGATACTTCAAAAGCACCGCTTTATGAGACAGTAATGGAACTAACAAATGGTCGGGGCGCTAATGCTGCTATTGATTCTATTGGAGGGACAGCTGGCAATGACCTTGCTTTTTGTCTGAAATCTGGAGGGGACTTTTTAGCCATTGGTCTTTTATCAGGTGTGCAAGTGAATTGGCAGAGAATCGTTAAAGAGGCAAATATAAATGTAAATATGTTCCATTTACGTCATTGGAATAGGCAAGTATCGGTGGGAAGATGGCAACGTACATTTCAGCATTTAATCCATCTAGTTAATAGTGGAAAGTTAAAAATGATGACGGTGGATTCTCATTATGATTTGTTAGACATTAATAAGGCGATAACGGCTGTTGAATCATCTAAAACTACTAAAGGAAAGATTTTTTTAACAAGTTATAAATAAATAGAAAGACCGAACTATCCCGAAACACTTCATGAGCGTTTCATTGAGCTAGTTCGGTATTTTTGTTAGCTGAAACACTTTTGTCCCAGCATCTTTCCTTATAAGTATGATTTGCCAAAAAAATCTAAGCTTACTGTGATTCTAAAATAAATCAGTTGATAAATATCGTAGACCAGTATCAGGTAGGATAACGACAATTCGTTTTCCTTTGTTCTCTGCACGTTTTGCAAGAGCTGTGGCGGCAAATATAGCAGCACCTGATGAAGTACCTACTAATATACCATCTGATTTTGCAACTGCGCGTGCAGCCTCATAAGCTTGTGTAGTTTCTACCTCAAGTACTTCATCAATTATATCTAAATGAACATTCGATGGTACACGGACCTCGTCAGCATCGGAGAAGCGGTGAACACCTGTGATTTCAATGATATCTGGATTATGAACGGTAGCAATGGAATTAACAGCAGGCTCTACACCAATGATCTGAATAACTGGATTTTTAGATTTTAAGTATGCTCCAGCACCACTTATCGTACCCCCTGTGCCGATTGCTGCCACAAAGATATCAATTTGTCCGTCCGTATCCTCCCAAATCTCAGGACCAGTAGTTAACCTATGAACATTTGGGTTGGCATCATTATTTAACTGATTTAAAAACACAACATTTTCTTCTTGTTCAACGACCGTTTCTCGAAATACTTTATTCGTTTCAACAAAGTCACCCTCTGTTTCCTCAAAAGCAGCTACCATTTCTGGGACATCTGAAAAAGGGACAACCTCCGCTCCGTATGCCTTTACAGCCTTTGTGCGCTCTTCACTAACACCATCCTGCATGTAAATTCGAAGCTTATAGCCTTTTGCTGCTGCAATTGCTGCTAGACCAATACCAGTATTGCCACTTGTTGTTTCGATTATTGTTTTATCTTTTGTTAATACACCACGAGCTTCAGCATCCTCAATCAACGCTTTAGCAACACGGTCCTTCACACTATTAGCAGGATTAAAATACTCTAGTTTTACGATAATTTCGGCTTCTAGCTGTTGCTCTTTTATATACTGATTTAATGCTAATAGTGGTGTATGACCGATTAATTCTGTAATAGATTGTTTGATCTTATTCGTTACAATTTGACCCATCACAATCAACCCCTTTAATTTAACTTACTTATCTTACTTGTTTTATAGGAATTAATGGAATTGTATCATGATAAATCCATTGAAGCAATAAAGTGCCTGATAGAAAGATTGAATCTAATGATAGAAAAAAATGATGAATCATATCTACACATTAATTTTTCCTGGGGCTATGCGAAAGTGAGTCGAGTGTAACACAAATTGACGTCTTATCAGAAAGAAATTCCTTCATTATTTTTGATTAATTAAATTTTTTTAATCCAAATGAACTAATAGTAGGTTTAAAGTAATCTTTAAAGTGCATAAATATATGTTTGTTTGGAGGGATTTACTTTAAATTTGCTAATTAACGATATTTTGGAATAATATTTGTTAAAATGTAGCCTTGTATAAAAGTTGGTTTGAGTGGTAACTAGGTGACTACTTGAGATCAACGGTAAAAAAGAGCTATTAAGTTAGCTTGATGTTATTTGGGAGATGAAAGTATGAAAGAAACAATTTCTTCAGTTTGTATAACTGCTGAAACAAAAATTAACATGATGAAGCATAAGTCTGCTAATTATTTATTATTAGCTATTTTTGGCGGACTTTTTATCGGATTTGGAATTTTGCTCATCACTACTATTGGCGGCTTATTAAGTCCGACTGAGGTACCAAGTATGAAAATCTTACAAGGATTAGCATTTGGTGTGGCGCTTAGTATGGTTATGATGGCTGGGGCAAATTTATTTACTGGTGATAATCTAGTTTTAACGGTTAGTACACTATCAAAAAAATCATCGCCATTAGAGATGTTGGGCATTTGGTCGTTTAGTTACATAGGAAATTTCTTTGGTTCTCTTTTAGCAGCCGCATTATTTTTTTACTCGGGGTTAGCAGTTGGAGACACAGCAGCTTACATTGAAAAGCTTGCTACAGCTAAGATGAATGCTAGTTTCGTTGAGCTTTTATTGCGAGGTATTTTATGTAATTTACTTGTATGCTTGGCCGTATGGTGTACGTATAAATTGAAAACAGAGGCAGGAAAATTAGCGATGATTTTCTGCTGTATTTTCCCTTTTGTCACAATAGGATTTGAGCACTGTATAGCAAATATGACATTGTTTTCTCTTGCTCTTTTCATACCTCATGGTGAACTAGTATCGTTTGGTGGAGCCATTTCAAATTTATTGCCTGTAACACTAGGGAATATTATTGGTGGAGCTGTTATTGGTTTTGTTTATTGGGTAAATGGCAGAGATTAATAAATCACTAAATATTGCTAATGTAGTCAGTTTAAGTAGAGTAAAATACTTCTTGCCATGGCAATTTGAGAAGTGATTGTAAGTACCTGTTGATATATACAGGAATATAAAGCGATGCGATTATATCAAGTGAAATTAACGGATGAATACTTGACAATTTCCATCTCTTAATACTTTGACTTTTAGATAAATCGTAGATAGAATGACAGGTAGAGTTGCTTATGTAACTCTACCTATTTTTATTGTGATTAATACGAGAAATTAATAGATAATGTAATAAATATAAAAGAGCGGAGGAACTCAAAAATGGAACAAGAAGTCAACCAACATACGATTCTTCAAGCAATTTTAGAGCTTTCAAAGCAAATGCAAGACATAAAATCGGACCTTCAACAACAAATCGAAGCAGTTGAGAAGAGATTAGAAGAAAAACTCGATGCAGTTGAGAAGAGATTAGAAGAAAAAAACGAAGTGTTGGAAAAAAGATTAGACAAAGTTGAACAAAATTTAAGTCGAAAAATTGATCTTGTAGATGCAAAATTTGATATTTTATCATCGGATTTAATAACGACAAAAGCTGAAGTATCTATGCTTAAACAAGTAAAATAATATCAGTTATGCCTCGGCATAATTCTGTGACACATGCTACCGTATCCCTTAAGGTTACGGTATTTTTTTATGGTATAATAAATGTCACAAAGGAGTGAAAAAGATTGTTAAAAACAGAGGTATTTGAACAATTAAAAAAGGCAATGAAAGAAAAGGATGTATTAGCAAAAGGCGTATTAACGCTTTTGAAATCTGCTCTAGATTTAGCTGAAAAAGAAAAGGGAGTAGCTTTATCGCCTGAAGAGGAAATGGCTATTATAAATCGTGAAGTAAAGCAAACAAATCAGGCTCTTGAGGGCGCTCAAAATGCAGGTCGAGCTGACTTAATTGAAAAAGAAGAAGCAAAATTAGTTCTGTTAAAATCATTTTTACCAAAGCAATTAACTGAAGAAGAAATTGCAGAAAAGCTTGTGGCAGCTGGCGTTGTAAAAGGAATGAACATGGGTGAAGCGATGAAAATTGCAAAACCTTTATTAACTGGTCAAGCTGAAGGCGCTGTTATTTCAAAAGTTGTGAAGGGCCTTATTTAATATCGTTAGAAACAGCCCCCTACTCTTAAGTAGTACGGGGTTGTTTTTTGAGTTACTATATTTTTGTGTAGCTATTGCCAAAAGATGAAAGTGCTTTTATACTTATTGTTAACCACTGGTCAATAAGGAGGGTACTATGTCGCCACGTAAGCCATCAACAAAAGATTTGACGAAAGAAATGATTGTAAACGAGGCTCATAAGCAATTTATTACGAAGGATTTTCAGCAAATATCAATGCGTAGTATTGCTAAAGAGCTTGGTTGTAGTCATGGGGCTATTTATTATCATTTTAAAAATAAAGCCGAAATATTTTATGCGATATTAAGTGATTATTTTTTTGAACTAAATAATACTTTAGATGAAAATATGAACGGTCCTGAAGATCATGACACTAAACTGCTGAATGTTTTTGTAGGCTTTATGGCGTTTGGTTTAAATAATCAAAGTCAGTATGAATTAATGTTTATCATGAGGGATAGCGAAATTGATGGGCTATCGCAAGAGGCAGCAAACCTTAGCTATGAAAAATTTGCACAATCTGTACGTTTCTTATCAACAACAGAACTGTTGATTTCAGATATTCATTCTACATTCATTGCTCTTCATGGATTTGTTGCACATTATCGTCATTATGTTAAAAATTATGAGGAAGCGAAAGAAGCAGTGGATGTACATGCAAAATTTCTTATGAAGGCTTTAACATTTAGAGAGTAGCTCTAGAAAAAAATCTAGAGCCTTCTTTTAACAGTTATTTGACCAGTGGTTAATTAAAGGGGGAATATAGTTTGCAAAAAGCATTAGTTATTGGGGCATCTGGTGGTATGGGTTATGCGCTAGTAAATGAACTAGTTAGTAGAAATATACAGGTAAAGGCATTTGCTAGAAATGAAAAAAAGTTAGTTGCACTTTTCCGGCAGCACAAAAATGTCGAAATCATTTCAGGCGATGTATTTAATGAACAGGACATGATGAGAGCTTCAAACGGTGTGGATATTATTTTTCATGCTATTAGTTTTCCGTATCAGGATTGGAAAAAACTCCATTTGCGATGCTTAGATATGGTGATCAACATAGCCGAGAGGCGAGGAGCGAAGATTGCATTTGTAGATAATATTTATGCATATGGAAGACAATCGACAAACCCTGTAATAGAGCAAGCTAGAAAGGAACCACAGACGAAAAAGGGGAAAATTCGCTTAACGATGGAAAATAAATTGAAAAACAGTAATGCACCCTCGTTAATTGTACATTTTCCTGATTTATACGGACCAAACGCAGAGAACACAATACTCTATGAAACATTAAAAAGTGTTGCGCAAGATAAAAAAGCTAATTTTGTAGGGAATATGCAAGTGAAGAGGGAATTTCTTTATACAGTTGATGGCGCAAAGGCTATGGTAGAGCTTGCTTTGCGAGACGACACCTATAATCAAAATTGGAATGTGCCAGCTGCTCATCCAATTGCAGGGGAAGAACTAGTGAAAATTTTACGTGACATTACTGGCTACAAAAAGGGTATTCGTACAGTTTCTAAAGGCATGATCCGGCTGATTGGAATATTTGCTCCTTCTATGAAAGAAGTAGTTGAAATCTTGTATTTAACAGAAGAACCAGTCATTTTAAGTGGGGAGAAATTTGAAAAGGAAATAGGCGCTTTACCAAGTACTTCGTATAGAGTAGGGCTAGAAGAAACGCTTGCATGGATGAACAAGAGAGCATAAAAAGACTTTTAAGTGACAATGAAAAAATCCGCATAAACTTCTGTTGGTAGAAACTTACCTACAGAAAGCATAGCGGATTTTTTATTAGTATTTCTTACAGCTGAAATTTTTGTATGATATTACGAAGTTGTTGTGCCATCTCAGCTAAATTATTTGAAGACGCCGTAATCTCCTCAATACTAGCTGATTGTTCCTCAGAAGCAGCAGCCACATTTTGAATGTTTCCAGACGCTTGAACGGCTACTACACCAACTTCCTCTACAGAAAATGCAATGTTGTTAACCCCGTCATTAATGTTAGAAATGATATTATTGACAGAATCCATTTCTTGAGTTAATGAAGTAATATTCGAATATATTTCTTTAAAGGCTACACCTGATTCATTAAAGCTAGTAGAGCTTTCTGCAAGATTATTACTGCTAATCTCCATAGATTTCACAGCTTGAGTAGACTCTTCTTTAATCGTCTCAATTCGTGTTCGAATACTATTCGTCGCTGCTAAAGATTGGTCAGCTAATTTACGCACTTCTTCGGCTACAACTGCAAAGCCTTTACCATGCTCACCAGCACGTGCTGCTTCAATAGAGGCATTTAAAGCGAGTAAATTTGTTTGATCCGTAATCTCGTTAATTAAAGTGACAATATCGCCGATCTCGTTTGAATAAGTGCTTAAACGTTTCACAACATCTGAAGTCTCTTGAATAGCATTAGATGTTAAGGCCATTTTTTCTGTAGCACTTTGAATCGTCGTATTACCTTTTTCAGAAATAGAAGATGCATTAGATGCTTTAGTAGTGACATCATTTACGCTCGCTACAACTTCTGACATCCTTGTGGAGATTGTCGTAATATGAGTTTCTACTTCTTCAATAGAGGAAGTTTGTTTTTCTGATCCTGTAGCTACCTCTTGCATTGAGGATGTAATTTGTTGAATAGATGCACTTGTTTGCTCAGAGCCTGCCGACAACTCTTCTGACATAGCAGCTACTTGCTCAGCATTTTCAGCAATTTGCTGAATTAGTGAGCGTAAGTCTCCTGTCATATTTTCAATGCCATCTGAAAGCTGTGCAATTTCATTAGAACCCTTTATGTTAAGTGATTCAACAGCTAAGTCGCCTTGTGCAACCTTACCAACATAACTAGTCATATTTTTAATTGGTTTAATAATACCTTTGCTAATGACATAAGCCACAATAATACCGAATATCAAAAACATCACGGTCATGATGATACAAATCCAAAGAGTTTCTGTTTGAAGCTTAGAAATAAAGGAAGCGTCCATATCTAAACCAAAAAGAATATCAGTATCTTTAAATGGTAAAAAAATCGATTTATGAATTCCATATTCATCTTCATAAATATCGCTGGATTGAACAGTTCCATTATCTAGTGCATCATTCATTTCCTGGCTAAAAGCATAGCTCTCTTGATAATCATCTTTATCACTTAATGCCACGATATGTTCCTTACCGTTTGCCCGGGAAAGAACGTAGGCATTTTGAATATCATACTCTTTAAGAGCTTCATTTAATTCCTTTAATATGTCTTCATATTTATCCTTATCACCGTCATCTGCAGCTTTGACGTCATTTATGTCAATATCATCAAAAATTACATTTGATATAATTTCTAATTCTGACTCAAATTGTGTAATAACGAAATTATCGATGATCCGATTAGATGTAATAAATAATACGATACTAAATATTACAGAAATAATAGCAATTGGAATAGTGAAACTGGCAATATATTTATAGAGTAAAGAGCTTTTAAATTTTTTGACTATACTCAACTTTAGCAGCCTCCAATACTTTCACCTTTTGTTGTAAGAACTGAACCATATCACTAATATGTTCTGTCTCAGTATAAGGAGAGATTGAAAAGAATTTTGCAGCAGCGACTGGAAGTTGTTGTTTTGTATCGCTAGTGTTGACAGTGCAAACACGTGTTGTATCACCGAAAAATACTTCGTCGCGACCTTCTCCTATAATTTCAAATAAAGAAGCATTTAGGCCATTAATATATTCAATTTGATCTTGTGTATAGCTACCTGACTGTTCAGAATTCCAATTCAAACCTTCTGGATATAAACGGAAGGCTGTGACTGGTCCAATATTAGACTCATTGACTACTTGTAACATTGGCGTTTTCTCAGCTAACTGCACACGGAACGCTAAATTTACACGCACATAATTAGCTAATATTTGTTGGTAGCCTTCTTTACCAAACGCCTGTAATGCAGCATAAATAGCAATTGAACTACCCATACGAGAGCACTCTAATGTATAGCCTGTATGGTAAGAACCATAGCCTCGATTACCTACATAAGGTGTGTCAAAGTCCTCGATATCTAATAGCTGCAAATGTTTTCCTTCTTTTATTAAGAATAAGCTTGTTAAATACGGTGTTTGACCAAGCTTTTGGAAGTCGAAGCAAAGGCTATCTGCAATAGGTAGATATTGCATACGTTCTCTAATTTGTTCAAGTCCTTGTAAAACATCTGTTTCTAGTTGAAGTGGGTTTGCCTTAAAATCATAATCGTTGAAAAATGCGTAAAAACCACCTAACGCTGAATCAGCGTGAATATGTATAGGCTTTAAGGAATGTTTTTGTTCTAGCTCAGTTGTAACATTTTTGATTGCTTGTACATCATCTATAGCAAATTGATCTGTAGCTCCTGTTGTAGCAACTACATAAACTGGAATACCACCTTTTTCGATAACCTCAGTCATACGCAAACGTAAGTCTTCGATATCCATTGAATGATCTTGTCCAGCTTTAACACGAATTAAATGCTTGCTACCGATGCCGACTGCTTCAATTGATTTTAATAAGCTGTAATGAGCATTTTCTGAAGCAAAACAATATAAATTATTAGGTATGCCATCTTCCTTTGCGTTAGGGAATTGTTTAGCGATTGCAAGACGTAGCCCACTGAAAACAGCCCCTTGTCCACCCCAAGTTGTGTAACCAAAGCTTTGTGTATAGTCGTAGCCAACTAACTTCGACATCATTGCTACTACTTTTACCTCACATTCTGCGGCAGCAGGTCCGTATACATCCCATAGATTGTTACCATTAAGTAGAGCATTTGTGAATTGGCCCAATATGCCTGGAATGCTTGCCATTGGCAAAACATTTGTTACAAAGTTGCGTGTATGGTAAGGATGTCCTTGCATCAATTTTGTTAATTCATTTACAACTTGATCAAGCCCGACACCTGAAACTGGTACTTGATTTTCTTGCATTAACTCTTTATAGAAATTGTCAGAGCGTTCTTTCATCGGTCCAAGAGTCGTTGTTTGTGGATCTTTTAATTCATCTAATGATGTAACAATTTTCTCTAATAGGGTTAAAAAGTTCTCTCTTTGTTCGATATTTCCATCTTCACTTTGGAATAATTGCTGGATTTTTTTCATATTCATCATCCTTTATAGTTCGTTTTTCCCCTGTTTTTTTATTTCATAAAAATAGGTCGTTTTACTAAAATAATGATAACATATTATAACAAAAAATGAATTTATATTTTATTGGAAAATTAATTTTAGACATTTCTAAATAGTCTAACTTGTTTTGTGGTGAAATATTTGGGGAATTTATATAATGGATTATTTCTGTTAATGTTGATTTTAAAGGGTTTTCATGACATTTTTTTATGTATTTTTGCAAAGTTAGTGAAGGGGGAATTCTATGAGGAAAAGAAACTTTTTATGGTGAATACTATGCAAATAATAATTTTAATTTAATAAATAAATGCGGATTTTTTAATGCTTTATGACTATGAATGAGAAGCGAGTATAAATGATGTGATATGTTTGTCCTGCATCACAAGCTGTTGTAAACAGCAGGACTTTTAAACACCATTCGCTGATGTGAATACGTATGATTTCCAATTTGGTGACCTGCCTGGACAATTTTTTTAGCTTCCTCTGGATTTTCCTCAATTTCCTTTCCAATTAGAAAAAAGGTTGCTTTAGTGTTGTAGTCGTCTAATAAGGATAAAATGGCGCTAACATTTTTAGTAGGGCCATCATCAAAAGTTAATGCTACGACCTTCTGATGTGTTTCGACATGTGAAGTAATAGTGCCAAATAGTTGGTACGATCTAGCATTCATCAACTTATATGTACCAAATCCTAAAGCAACAATGAATAATAGACCAAGTCCTAAATAAGTAGTCCTCTTTTTCAGCATAAA
Source organism: Lysinibacillus sp. EB271-A1-10B (assembly GCF_058791335.1). NCBI lineage: Bacteria > Bacillati > Bacillota > Bacilli > Caryophanales > Bacillaceae > Lysinibacillus > Lysinibacillus sp. EB271-A1-10B. Next base: position 139,729 of record NZ_JBYTDL010000008.1, on the reverse strand, counting down.
CACTCCTAACAATACCGATAATTTTTTAATGTTAAACCATACTAATTGGGAGGTGAAAAAATGTACAAATTGCTATCACATAATGATTTAGATGGAATAGGTTGCGGAATTTTAGCCAAACTTGCTTTTCAAGATCAAGTGAAGGTAAGGTACAATTCGATTTCAGCGCTTGATCGCGAGATTGAATTTTTTTTAGACACGAACGAACAAGGTACATTTTTATTAATTACAGACTTATCTCCAAATGAGGAAAATGAAAAGAGATTAGATGATTATTATACAGCAACTGGCAATGTTCAGTTGCTTGATCATCATAAAACAGCTTATCATTTGAACGATTATGAATGGGGTAAAGTAATAGTAGAAGATGAAAATGGATATTTAACATCGGCAACGTCCTTATTTTATCAGTACCTTGTTTCACATGGATTTTTAGAACAAACAAATGCCATCACAGAATTTGTAGAGTTAGTGAGACAGTACGATACATGGGAATGGGAAAAGAATGATAATCAACAAGCACGTCGGCTAAACACTCTCTTTTTTTTAGTATCAATCGATGACTTTGAAGAAAAAATGCTTGAACGCTTAAAGACAAGCGAACACTTTGACTTTGATGAATTTGAAAAGAAAATGTTGCGTATGGAAGAAGAGAAAATAGAACGGTACATCCGCCGAAAAAAACGGGAGCTAGTTCAAACATCGATAGGAGAATACTTTACAGGTGTAGTGTATGCAGAATCTTATCATTCAGAGCTTGGGAATGAATTGGGAAAAGAAAATGTACACCTTGATTTTATAGCTATATTAAATATGGGTGGCAAAAGAATTTCCTTTCGCACGATTCATGATCATGTAGATGTTTCAGCTATTGCAGCAGAATTCGGAGGGGGAGGGCATCAAAAAGCAGCTGGTTGCTCTTTAACAGATGAAGCTTATGAGAAGTATGTAACACAAACATTTCATATAGCACCAATACCGGAAGATGCCAAACGAAATCGCTATAATTTAAGGTTTTCTTCGTTTGGGACAATGTATAAAAATCTTGAAGAAGAAAATTTCCTTCTATATTCAATAAGTGATTTTGATTGGATAATTGAAAAAATAAACTGCCATTAGATCAAATCTTTACAAGTTTTTATGAAGCGGAATGGTTTTTAAAAAGAAATTATCAAGCATGGTTAGTGAAAGATGAGTTATTTGTAGAGTATTTAATGGAAGAGGCCAAAAAGGTTCGTCATCAAGAGTAAGGGATATGGACTATTCCTAAAGTAGTGTTGAAAAAATGGTCAAGGGAATCTTTTAGATTGTGCAACGATTTAAATGAGAGGATTTCCTCTTATTATCAGTGACGATACTATGTTGTGTGGTTGATTGAAGTGGAGACGGGGTGACTCCTTGGGGATCAGCAATAGGGGAACGAAGGCTAAAAAAATCATACCCTGTGATAATGCCTTCGTGATCAACATCGTGCTGTTGCTGTCGCTGCGCTTTCGCACAATCAAAACCCTCTGCTGCCGCTACGTTAGCACTACGCTTTTGCGCAAAAAACATCTGTTGGCCCGAGACCCTGCAGCGAAGCGGCAGCAACAAAGCGCCCAGTCGGAACGGAAATCAACCCCTCGTTTTGCCAAATAGCAATACTTTATGTTCATTCAGAATAAAGGAATATACATTATTCCTTTAGATACATAGCGAAATCAGCCAAATCAAGACAACGTTAGAGGTTATATAATGTTCAACTGAAAACTACAATAAATAAAAAGCTTTTGTGCAGACATACTTTCTTAAAATGAGGTGTACATGATGTCCGATATGCTTCTAGTTGAGAATCAGCCAAAGGGAAACCTAGGACGCAAAATATGGTTTATTGTAGTATTGCTTTTATTGGTAGCTACTTGTGTCATTGTTTATTATTTTTTATTTAAGAAAGATTTGAATTTTGAAGCATACAAAACAGTTGTCGACAAAACTACTGAAAATGCTCTCGGACGTTTAACGTTAAATGAAATAATCATTGATGATAACCAAATATTACTGAACGCTACTTTTAAGCCAGTCAAGGACTTAAATTTCGACAATCAAATCTTTTTCTTTCCACAAGTTTTTGTGAATGGAAAAGAGCTCACGGTTAGAAATGGAGGACAGACAATCCAACAATCCGATAAAAATTATACAATTTATAGTAGTGTGAAATTAAGAGAACTACCAGCAGATAAAATATTAAGCTTAGATATTCGTTATAACAACTGGAACGGGGAAAAAAAGATTGACGAGCCATGGGAATTTCAAGTGAAAGCTTCGCAAGAGCAATTACAAGAAGATAGAAATACCTTCTCTGTTGAGAAAAAAGTAAAGCTGTTAGATGGTCAAGAAATAACGATAGAAAAGGTTGTTTCTACACCAATATCTACAACGATTTACTTTCATTCCGAGAAAAGCTTACTAAATGAAGCGATACATTTTAAAATTCAATCAGCGTCAGGGGAAACTTGGCACATTAACTCTGCTTATCCTTTAAATGAAGATTATACAAAATGGGGTGTCCGCCTCGACGCATTATATTTGACCGGAAATAGTTATGAGCTAATTCCAGTTGCTAAAAATGGAAGTGAACTGGGCTCTGCTATTAAAATTGAAGATAAATAACGAAACCTACATCCGTAACTTTTTAAATTTTACAATATCTTAAACTAAAAAGATGATTACTCAATGTAATATGAATATATATGACATCGAGAGTAGTTGAAGATATTGCGAAAATTATGGGAGATTTTTTTAGTTTCACTAAAATTAGGTTGTACATCCTTTGGGGGTCCTACTGCTCATTTAGGGTATTTTCAAAATGAATATGTTCAGAAGCGTATATGGCTATCTGATAAAGAATACAGTCAACTAGTTGGACTCAGTCAATTTTTACCTGGGCCAGCATCTAGCCAGGTAGGGATGGGTATCGGCTTATTAAGAGGCGGTTTATTGGGGAGTGTTGTGTCATTTCTTGGTTTTACATTGCCATCGGTTTTGTTGCTTATGGCATTTGCGTATTTTTCTGCATATACAGGGATGGATATGGGCTGGGTTCATGGCTTAAAATTAGTGGCTGTTGCGATTGTTGCACAAGCTATTTTAGAAATGTCCCAAAAATTAATCTCTAGTATTCGCCATTTTATAATCGCTTTGTTAGCACTTGTAGTAGTGCTTTTATGGGTTCATCCACTTGCTCAAGTAACTACTATTATTGTTGCTTCTTTTATAGGCTATCTCTTTTTTAAGATGACTAATCAAAAAGAAGACCCAAAAGAAACGCTTGTGCCGATTTCAAAAATGACCGGTGTATGTTTTTTAGCGCTGTTTGTTCTATTACTTATTGGTTTACCAATCGCTAGCCCAATTATTCAATATGAATGGTTTATGTTATTTGAAAAGTTTTATTTATCAGGTGCATTAGTATTTGGTGGAGGTCATGTCGTATTGCCTTTACTAGAGGCGCAGTTTGTCCAAAATGGATTAATGGGTTCTTCCGATTTTTTAGCAGGATACGGAATGACGCAGGTAGTCCCTGGTCCATTATTTACGTTTGCTTCTTATATAGGTATGGTCATTGCTGGAGTGCCAGGGGCTATTATTGCAACGATAGCGATTTTTTTACCCGCATTTTTGCTTATAGTAGGGGCAATGCCTTTTTGGCTAACTCTTAATCGTATTGCCGGATTAAGAGGAGCGATGGCTGGTGCAAATGCAGCGGTTGTTGGCATATTAGCTGCAGCTTTTATTCATCCGATTGTTACACAGACAATTCAAAATGGACTAGACATCGTAATCGCAGCCTCTTTTTTATGGTGCTTGCTACGTTGGGGAATTCAACCTTATTTGCTCGTTCTAATTGGCATTTGTGTAGGATTTGTATGTTATTAAGGACACACAAAAATATATTGATTTGCATTGAATCAAACCCACTTGTTGCAGTGGGTTTTATTTTTTTTGTGAAAGTTGGCTATTTAAATAAAGTGTGTACAGCTTCTTAACTATCTTCCCCTTTTAAAACATGTCCAGCGGGATTGCTGTCATGCTTGTTATAGATAAATAATGTCCAAACCATTTAGTTTTGATTTAGTTATTTTAACTGGTTGGATTCATGGCGTTCCCTGTCACGATTGTTTATAATGAGGAAATGGAAAAAGACTAACGAGAAAGAAGGGATAGCTATGGCACGAGGTGTTTACATTCATATTCCTTTTTGTCATCAAATTTGCAACTATTGCGATTTCAATAAATTTTATTTTAAAAATCAACCAGTTGATGAATATATAGAAATGCTTGGCAAGGAGATGGAGCTTGCGACTAAAAAATATCCTGAAAGTTTTAAAAAAATCGAAACGATATTTCTTGGTGGCGGTACACCAACAGCATTAACGCCGCAACAACTAGAGAGACTTCTTGAACTTATCCGTACGTACATTCCAATGGACAGTGTGACGGAGTTTACGTCAGAGGCCAATCCGGACGAGCTATCAGAAGCAAAATTACAAGCATTATTTGCTGGTGGTGTAAATCGCATAAGCATGGGTGTGCAATCCTTTAATCAAGAGTTGTTAAAAAAGATTGGCCGTACACATAGCAACAATCATGTCTATGAAACAATTGACTTAGCGAAAAAGGTAGGCTTTAGAAACATTAGTTTGGATTTAATGTACGGTTTGCCAGGACAAACGATGGCACAATGGAAGGATACTTTAGAAAAAGCGTTCGGGCTTGATATACCACATTATTCCGCTTATTCACTAATCGTTGAACCGAAAACGATTTTTTATAATCAATACACAAAAGGTAAGCTTCATTTACCAACTGAAGATCTTGAAGCAGATATGTACGAGGTGTTAATGAACCAGATGGAGGTACATGGACTTCATCAATATGAAATTAGTAACTTTGCTCAATCTGGTTTCAGTTCTACACATAACAAAATTTACTGGGAAAACGATGAATATGCAGGCTTTGGAGCGGGTGCTCATGGATATCTAGCAGGTGTGCGATATTCAAATCATGGACCATTGAAAAAGTATATGGATACAGTAAATGCAGGAGAACTACCAATTGTATATGAACATGTTGTAACAGAGAAAGAAAAATGTGAAGAGCAAATGTTTTTAGGGCTGCGTAAAACGGAAGGAATTACACACACTATATATGAAGAAAAATTTAATGAATCCATGCATAGGCATTACTCACATATCATAGAAAAATTAGTTTCAGAAGGTCTATTGGAGCATGATACTAAAGGAATTCGCCTTACTCGAAAAGGTCGTTTTGTAGGGAATGAAGTATTTCAACAATTTTTACTAGAAGATTGAGCGATATCGTTGACATAAAATGTAGGATTTGATAACTTAATAATAGTATTAGCACTCCTCTTAGTTGAGTGCTAACAGAGGTGATGATCATGCTAACAAATCGGCAATTACAAATATTGCAAGCTATAGTAGACGACTTTATTATGTTTGCACAGCCGGTAGGTTCTCGCCAAATCTCCAAAAAGCAAGAGATTACATTTAGTCCAGCCACAATTCGAAATGAAATGGCGGATTTAGAGGAATTAGGCTTCTTGGAAAAAACGCACACTTCCTCTGGTCGAGTGCCTTCGGAAAAGGGTTATAGATTTTATGTAGATCATTTGTTGAGCCCTCAAGGCATTAATTCGAGGGACATTCAGCAAATCCAATCAATTTTTAACGATCGCTTAGTAGAAGTAGAGCATATTATCAGAAAGTCGGCCAATATTTTATCGGAGCTGACATCGTATACATCGATTCTTTTAGGACCAGATGTCCAAAGACATCGTGTTAAACGATTTTCAATTGTGCCACTTTCTAGCGATGCAGCAGTAGCGATTATCGTAACGAATAATGGACATGTTGAAAATCGCATGTTTAGTTTACCTCCTAATTTTACCGCTTCTGATTTAGAGAAAATGGTTAATATCTTAAATGAACGTCTAGTTGGTGAGTCATTAGAAGATATTCATAAAAAACTCGAAGCTGAAGTGCTAACAGTATTACAACAGCATGTTCAATCAGCGGATGATTTTATTCGCTCTCTCGTGACAGCGACGATGCATAATTCGGAAAGTAAAGTTTTCTATGGTGGTAAAACAAATATGTTCAACCAACCGGAATTCCACGATTTAAATAAAGTCCGTATGATTTTGGACTTAATGGAAACGACTAGCCAAGTGCAATCGCTCTTCCATCCTAATGAATCGGGCATTCATATTCGTATAGGCTCGGAAAATAAACAACTAGAAATGGAAAACTGTAGTGTCATTACGACCACTTATTCTATTGGTGAAGAACAGCAAGGGGCTATAGCAATTATTGGTCCAACACGAATGGATTATAAACGTGTTGTTGCTTTACTAGATGTAATGCGCATGGATTTAACACAAGCCTTTACGAAGAATCGTAGTGATTGATAATGAGGAGGATTTCAAGTGACGGAAACAACTGAAAACAAAGACCTTGTACAAGAAGACGTACAAGCTGAAAATGAAGTAGAAGAAACAGAAGTTAAAGTAGAAGAACAAGAAGTCGAATTAACAATCGAAGAACAGTACGAAGCAAAGCTAGCTGAGTTACAAGTAAAGCTAGACGATGAGGAAAACCGTCATATACGTTTACGTGCTGACTTCGATAATATTCGTCGTCGCAACCAACTTGATCGTGAGGCTGCTGAAAAGTATCGTGCTCAAACTTTACTGTCAGATTTACTGCCAGTCATTGATAATTTTGAGCGTGCCTTACAAGTTGAAGCGACTTCAGAAGAAACGGCTTCTATCGTAAAAGGTATTGAAATGGTGTACCGTTCTCTGATCGAAGCAACTGAGAAGGAAGGCTTGCAAATTATTAAAGCTGAAGGTGAGCAATTTGATCCAAATGTTCACCAAGCTGTTATGCAGGAGCAAGATAGTGAAAAAGAGACTGGTGTTGTTTTACGCGAGCTTCAAAAAGGTTATATATTAAAGGATCGCGTATTACGCCCAACGATGGTATCTGTGAACGAATAGACTTAGTACTATTTAGTTAATTACAATTATTAGTTAGAAAACGCATCATTTGCGTTTCAATAATAGGAGGAAATTTTAATGAGCAAAATTATCGGTATTGACTTAGGAACAACAAACTCATGTGTCTCTGTACTTGAAGGCGGAGAACCAAAAGTAATTCCAAACCCAGAAGGTAACCGTACAACACCATCTGTTGTTGCATTTAAAGGCGGAGAACGTCAAGTTGGTGAAGTAGCGAAACGTCAATCTGTAACAAACCCTAACACAATTATTTCTATTAAATCTAAAATGGGTACATCTGAAAAAGTTCAAGTGGAAGATAAAGAATATACGCCACAAGAAGTTTCTGCAATGATTCTTCAATACTTAAAAGGTTATGCTGAAGACTACTTAGGTGAAAAAGTAACAAAAGCAGTTATTACTGTACCTGCTTACTTCAACGATGCTCAACGTCAAGCTACAAAAGACGCTGGTAAAATCGCTGGTTTAGAAGTAGAACGTATTATCAACGAACCAACAGCTGCTGCACTTGCTTATGGTTTAGACAAACAAGATACAGATCAAAAAGTATTAGTATTTGACCTTGGTGGCGGTACATTTGACGTATCTATTCTTGAATTAGGTGACGGTGTATTTGAAGTATTAGCAACAGCTGGTGATAACAAACTAGGTGGGGACGATTTCGACGATGCTATCATCGAGTATCTTGTAGCAGAATTCAAAAAAGAAAATGGCATTGACCTTTCAAAAGATAAAATGGCTATGCAACGTCTAAAAGACGCAGCTGAAAAAGCGAAAAAAGACTTATCAGGTGTAACATCTACTCAAATTTCTTTACCATTCATCACTGCTGGTGAAGCGGGTCCATTACACTTAGAAATTTCTTTAACTCGTGCTAAATTTGACGAAATTACATTACCATTAGTAAACCGTACAGTAGGTCCGGTACGTCAAGCATTATCTGATGCAGGTCTTTCAACATCTGAAATTGACCAAGTAATCTTAGTTGGTGGTTCTACTCGTATTCCAGCTGTACAAGAAGCTGTACGTAAAGAAACTAATAAAGAACCACACCGCGGTGTAAACCCTGATGAAGTTGTAGCAATGGGTGCTGCAGTTCAAGGTGGCGTATTAACAGGTGATGTTAAAGACGTAGTTCTACTTGACGTAACACCACTTTCATTAGGTATCGAAACTATGGGTGGCGTATTCACAAAATTAATTGACCGTAATACTACGATCCCAACATCTAAATCACAAGTATTCTCAACTGCAGCTGACAACCAACCAGCAGTAGATATTCACGTACTACAAGGTGAACGCTCAATGGCAGCTGACAACAAAACATTAGGTCGCTTCCAATTATCGGATATTCCGCCAGCACCACGTGGTGTACCACAAATCGAAGTAACATTCGATATTGATAAAAATGGTATCGTATCTGTTAAAGCGAAAGACCTTGGTACAAACAAAGAACAAACAATTGTTATCCAATCTGATTCTGGTTTATCTGAGGAAGAAATCGAACGTATGGTAAAAGATGCAGAGGCAAATGCTGAAGCGGATACTAAACGTAAAGAGGAAGCAGATCTTCGCAACGAAGCTGACCAATTAGTGTTCCAAGTTGACAAAACAATTGCTGATTTAGGCGAACAAATTACAGAAGACGAGAAAAAATCTGTAGAAGATGCTCGTGATGAGCTGAAAAAAGCGCTTGAAGCTGGCGAATTAGAAGGCATTAAATCTGCTAAAGAAAAACTAGAAGGTGTATTACAACCACTAGTAATGAAAGTATATGAACAAGCTGCAGCAGCTGCTCAAGCAGCTCAAGGTGGCGAAGCAGGTGCAGAAGCTGGCGATGGTAAAAAAGACGACATCGTAGACGCTGACTTTGAAGAAGTAAAAGACGATAAATAATAGTAAGTAACACAGTTAAGTGAAGAAGCCAAAGACCGCTTGCGGCTTTGGCTTTTCTCTTTATTTACTGCTATAAGTTATGCCCATTTAATTGTCTAGTGGCGTAGGGTATTTAAGAGAAAAGAGAAAAAACATGTGATGCAACATTTTTAATGAATAATTAGTAATAAAATAGAGGCAGTTTTTTTAACTGCATGATACAATAGATTTTATGCAAAAAGAGCGGAGTGTGAATCATGGAGAAACGCGATTACTACGAGGTGCTTGGTTTAACGAAATCGGCTTCTAAAGATGAAATTAAAAAAGCATACCGTAAATTATCAAAGCAATACCATCCTGACCTTAATAAAGAGCCAGGTGCAGATGAAAAATTCAAAGAAATCGCTGAAGCTTATGAAGTATTAAGTGACGATCAGAAAAAAGCACGCTATGATCAATTTGGCCACGAGGATCCAAATGCAGGCTTCGGAGGCGGCGGCTTTGGCGGCTTCGAGGATATTTTCAGTTCATTCTTTGGTGGTGGCGGTCGCCGTCAGGACCCGAATGCACCACGCAAAGGTGATGACCTTCAATATCGTATGAATATTTCGTTTGAGGAAGCAATTTTCGGAAAAGAAACAGAAATCGAAATTCCAAAAGATGAAGAATGTAATACTTGCCAAGGTTCAGGTGCAAAACCGGGTACTGATCCTGAGACATGTTCAACATGTCAAGGTGCAGGTCAAGTAAATCAGGCAGTAGATACACCATTTGGCCGTATGATGAATCGTCGTACTTGTTCTACATGTCAAGGTGCAGGTAAAATCATTAAAGAAAAATGTTCTACTTGTCGTGGTGAAGGGAAAGTTCAACAACGTAAGAAAATCAAAGTTAACATTCCAGCAGGTGTTGACGATGGTCAGCAAATTCGTGTGTCTGGTCAAGGTGAGCCAGGTATAAACGGAGGACCTGCGGGGGATTTATATATTATGTTCCGCGTTCAAGGACATAAAGAGTTTGAGCGTGATGGCGATGATATTTATTTCGAACTAAAACTGACATTCCCACAAGCAGCTCTTGGTGATGAAATTGAAGTTCCGACTGTTCATGGGAAAGTAAAACTACGCATTCCAGCGGGAACACAGTCAGGTGCACAATTCCGTCTAAAAGACAAAGGTGTCAAAAACGTCCATGGCTATGGCACAGGGAATCAATATGTAACAGTAAAAGTTGTAACGCCAGAAAAATTAACAGAAAAACAAAAGCAATTACTACGTGAATTTGCGGAAATCAGTGGTGATATTCCTGAAGAGCAAGGAAGCACACTATTCGATAAAATTAAGAAAAAATTCCAAGGTGAATAATTAGAGGAGCTGAAGAGCTACGTGAAGTGGTCAGAATTATCCATTCATACAAAAAATGAAGCGGTAGAAGCAATTTCGAATATTTTGCATGAAGCAGGGGCAAGTGGTGTGGTTATTGAGGATTCTGCAGAATTTGCGAAGCCACGAGAAGATCAGTATGGTGAAATTTATGCGCTAAATGAAGCAGATTTTCCGAAAGATGGTGTTATTGTTAAGGCTTACTTATCGGAGTCTAGTTTTTTAAATGAAACAGTCGAAGAAATTAAGGCGGCTATAACGAATCTAACGAACTTCAACATCGATATTGGTGAAAATGTTGTTTCGATTGTGGAAGTTAACGAGGAAGATTGGGCAACAGCATGGAAGCAATACTATCATCCTGTAAAAATTTCTGAACGCTTTACAATCGTACCAACATGGGAAGAATATGTACCAGTAACAACAGACGAACTAATTATTGAATTAGATCCTGGTATGGCTTTCGGTACAGGAACACACCCTACAACTGTTATGTGTTTACAGGGGCTTGAGAAGGTTGTAAAAGAGGAAGATTGGGTTATCGATATCGGAACGGGTTCGGGCGTTTTATCAATCGGTGCAGCCTTACTAGGTGCTAAGAGCGTGCATGCACTTGATTTAGACGAAGTAGCTGTACGTTCAGCACAAGAAAATGTTGCATTAAATAAAGTGGATGATAAAGTATCAGTATTCCATGGGAACTTATTGGATACTGTAAAGGAACCAGCTGATGTCGTTGTGGCTAATATTTTAGCAGAAATTATTATGTCCTTTACTGACGATGCATTTTCAATTGTTAAACCGGGTGGATTATATGTCACTTCAGGCATCATTGCCGCAAAACGTGATGATGTAAAAGCAGCACTAGAAGCTTCAGGCTTTGTAATCGAAGAAGTATTATTAATGGAAGATTGGGTAGCAATCATTGCACGTCGACCACAATAAGTGGACTGAGGAAGCGCCAAATCGGAAGCCGAGTGCTTGTGATTTGGCGTTTTCTCTTCTTTCTAGAAAGGAGTACGGTTTTAAATGCAGCGATATTTTATTGAGACAGCCATAGCGGAAGCAAGAATTAGCGGAGAAGATGCCCGACATATTGAACGAGTAATGCGTATGAAAGAGGGCGACAAAATCGTAGTTGTCGCACAAAATACTGCTCATATTTGTGAAATTTCAGCCTTTGAAGGGGATGAGGTACACGTTCAAACTACGGGTGAAATCGTTCCTTCACCAGAGTTACCTGTCCATGTAACAGTGGCATGTGGGTTGCCGAAGGGCGATAAGTTAGAACTGATTACACAAAAGGCGACAGAGCTTGGAATGTTTGCCTTGTTGCCATTTGAAGCGGAGCGTTCCATCGTTAAATGGGATAAAAAGAAAGGTGCCAAAAAGCAAGAGCGTCTACAAAAAATTGCAAAAGAGGCAGCTGAGCAATCCCATCGTACACATATCCCAGAAATATATGAACCGATTTCTTTTAAACAGCTAGTAGAACAAGTAGGCAATTTCGACGCCGTTTTTATAGCGGATGAAGAGGATGCAAAAGCAGAACAACGTACAAGGTTTGCAGAGAAGCTAAAAAACGTGTATGACAAGAAGTCGAAATCTATTCTTATTATCTTTGGTCCTGAAGGCGGCATTGCACGAAAAGAAGCGGATGCCCTGCTTCAAGCAGGTGCTCAAACGATGTCTTTAGGACCCCGAATTTTACGAGCAGAAACGGCACCACTCTATGCGCTATCTGCAATATCGTATGAATTTGAATGAGACAGCGTTTAGCCTTGTTAAAAGAGATTTTCACACAATGAATGAGTAAACATCATTTTTTTTTTTGCATATATAGGCAGTCGTGCAAAGGTTTAGAAACTACATTCAATGACTGTTTTTATTAGGTAATCCTATAAGTAGAGCCGATTCAATAAACTTTGAATCGGTTTTTTTAGTGAAATCCCATATTGAAGGAATATTGTCAAATCAGGCATCACAACGGTGAGTACCTGGCATTGTGTTCATTTTTATCCCTCAGCTCAAAAATCCCCTTTATCTAAATGAATAAAAAACTAGTATACGCGTCCATTCATAGATTTAATTGCAACATATTCTGATACTGAGAGCTCTCGAATACTACAAAATGAAAAGAGGGGAATTTTTTGAGTGGTCAATGTGAAAATCAAAATCAAATGCCACCTTGTCCAGTAACATCAACTGAACAAATACCATTAAATAGTGAGGCTACTATACTAGCCGCTACACCGGTTACGGCACCAACTATTAAAGTTCCAGTTGCACTTGCAGAACCAACACTTCAAATAGTTGTGGAATCAGATATTACGCTGGATCCTGCAGCAACTGAAATCAAAAGAGTGAAAAAAAATGTTTTCCTAAATCAAGTTAAATTAGTGCCGGTTAGATTTGCACGTATTGATAACACTGACTTTTTTAGGGTAACAAGAGCTAAATTGTTTGTAGCAGGGCATATTCGCAAAAATATAGAATATGCTTCAGCGGCATGTAATGGAGCGCTACAAGATAGAATTGCTGATGTTCCGTTTTCTGGTTTTACAGAACTTATTTTCCCACAAACACTTGGAGGTACTACTCCAATCATCGGAATTTCCGAGTTTGCTGAAGCGAACTTCCTGAATGAACGTACTCAAATGGATGCTCGATTGGATAAGGCTTTCTTCCAAAATCTAGTGAAGTACAATGAGCAACCATTTGGCGAGTTAGTTGCTGCAAACTTCTTTGAACTTGATTTTTCACCAGTTATGACATCACCTGAAGGTACTTTCCGCACATTGCGTGAAAAAATTGTTCTAGATCTTACAGTAAAAGTACTGCAAGTTCAACAAGTCCGCCTTGGAGCTGGTAGTGCTGTAATAACTCCTGTTTTACCAGGATTGACTCCACCGGTTAGTCCTGCTGATCCACCAGTTAGACCTGATCCTCCTTCTAATCCTTGTTAATTAGAGGAGCGAGTAGATAAAAACGGGTGTTTCGGGGGATATTGAAAATCCAATATTTGAATTTTGGCAGTTGACAGTTTGATTGAATAGAACTGTTAACTGCCTTTTTGCTATATATTATCGGGTTGAAAACAAAATAATGTAAAGATAGATATTTTCTATTTAAATAATCGACTTAAACGCATTTCTACTGAGATTTGGAAATGACCGAGTGGCAAAAGTAAAAGTAATGCATAAAATGGATTGTAATTATAAGTGCAACACTTAGATCAAAATAAAAGAAAAAAGAATTTCATGGAATTAAAAACGAAGAAGGGTTATAGTGTGAGTTTTCTTGAAGAAACGGATTTTGAACATGTCTCTCAAGAATAACGCATAAAGTCTGAATATTTGACCAAAAAGCTGTCTTGGCTGGAAAAATGCTTAGGAGTTTTTTACAAATCACCTGTTGCACGTTATTTGTCAATACATTATTTAGGAGTGAACGAATGAAAACTCCATGGATTAATTTTAGAGAAATGAAAGAAATAAGTTCCAAACAAAAAGTTTTCATCAATTGTAATTATCAAATTAAACCCAAGAAAAAGATAGATCATACACCTCAACTAGATACTACAGGTGACATTTCATATTCTTTAAATGTCGATTTTAAAAATAATGACCTTGCTATAGAAAAAGATGAAACCAGCCTTGCAACGCATCTAAATCCCGATAGTGAGCTACTCATTCCTCCTGAAATTGATGTTGAGAATGAAATGAACGATCCCCTTAATAAAGAAGAGGCGGATGAAACCAGTCCTGTAGAAGAAGAGGATCTTGAAACGCATTTAGATTCTACTGGCGAGCTACACGGCACTTCTGAAGTTGATATAGAGAATGAAATGAATGATCTCCGTAATAAAGAAAAGGCGAATGAAACCAGTCTTGTAGAAGAAAAGGATCTTGCAACACATTTAGATTCTACTGGCGAGCTACACAGCCCTTCTGAAGTTGATGTAGAGGATGAAATGAATGATCTCCGTAATAATGAAGAGGCGGATGAAACCGGTCCTGTAGAAGAAGAGGATCTTGCAGTGCGTTTAGATCCTAATAGCGAGCTACACAGCCCTTCTAAAGTTGATGGAGATATTGATACAGAAGAGATGGAGAAAAACAATTCTACAGGTGATATTAGTGTATCTATTAGTTCAGCGCAAGGACAAATATGTTCTATAACCAAAAAAAGTCTAATTTCTACTCATATAGAAATTGATGATTTTCTTCATGCTCCTATTTGTGGTGAGGTTGTTAAAAATACATTTGATTTTCTTGATTTAAACAATCAACTTACCCCTCAACTTGAAACTAAACTATTTAATACTTCAACCGATTATCCTGAACAGCCCGATTGTCGTTTAGTTCACTCAAAAATTAATGAAATAATATTTTTAATGAAAAATGATACTTATGAAAAAAATAATCAGACGAGTAATCCGTCTAAATCAGTTGTAGTTCCTTTACATAACACACAATCAATTAAAAAAGGAGAAACAAATAATCACTCTTACGCTTCCGATGATGTTATGCATATTAGAGTTCCGGTTGTTGTAGGGGAATATAAGATAGAAATATGTCTTGAAGAATTTATTCAAATTGACAAAGGAATTGTGGGAGTAAAAGATATCTCGAATGAGGTAGTACTAACCAACTGTAGATTCGTACCTAGTCAGTTTTCCCAATCATTAAATAATGGGACATGTACAGCGTTAAAGGGAAAATTATTTATTGAAGGCTTTATAAATCAAAATATTGAATATACTACATTTCAGACTACGGATGCAGTACCTGCACAAGATGAATCAATTATTCACTCAAACCAATTGTGCCAAAATATGGTATTAGAATTGATCATTCATATGCTACAAGTACAGAAAATTCGAGTCCGTTATGACAGTCAAGAGTCTAGAGGGTAATAAAACTTATCTCTCAACTCAAAAATCCCTTTTGTAATATCAGAAAAAAACTAGTATATACGTCCATGTATAGATTTAATAGCTACATATTCTAGCAATATAGAGAGCGCTCTCTAATGACTAAAAAATGAAAAGAGGGAATTTTTTGAGTGAACAATTAGAAAATCAAATGCTACCTTGCCCTGTAGCATCAACTGAACAAATACCTTTAAATAGTGAGGCTACTCCACTAATCGCTACACCAGTTACAGCCCCAACTATTAAAGTTCCAGTTGTACTTGCAGAACCAACACTTCAAATAGTTGTGGAGTCAGATATTACGCTTACTCCTGCAGCAACTGAAATCAAAAGAGTGAAAAAAAATGTATTCCTAAATCAAGTTAAATTAGTGCCGGTTAGATTTGCACGTATTGATAACACTGACTTTTTTAGAGTAACAAGAGCTAAATTATTTGTAGCAGGACATATTCGTAAAAATATTGAATATGCTTCATCAGCATGTAATGGCGCACTTCGTGATAGAATTGCAGACGTTCCGTTTTCTGGTTTTACAGAACTTATTTTCCCACAAACACCTGGAGGCACTACTCCAATCTTAGGGATTTCTGAGTTTGCCGAAGCGAACTTCCTGAATGAAGTTACTCAAATGGATGCTCGATTGGATAAGGCTTTCTTCCAAAATCTCGTGAAGTACAATGAGCAACCATTTGGCGAGTTAGTTGCTGCAAACTTCTTTGAACTAGATTTTTCACCAATTATGGCAGCACCAGAAGGTACTTTCTGCACATTACGTGAAAAAATTGTTCTTGATCTTACAGTAAAAGTACTGCAAGTTCAACAAGTTCGCCTTGGAGCGGGTAGCACTGTAGTAACTCCTGTTCTTTTAGGACTTACTCCTCCAGTTAGTCCTTGATCTAGTTTTTAGAGGAGTAGAACAAATAGTACAAATTAAAGGGCTGTTCTAAGAAAATGTAATTGAAAAAACTGCCCAAAACTATTTAACGGCACTGATAAAAATTTACTATTTGAGTGGGCAGTTGAAAGTTAGAGTGAATCTAATTTTCAACTGCCTTTTTGCAATTTATTTTGAGATTGGACTTTTTTTCTTTTATATTATTTGTATTTTTAGTAGAGCAACTCTTATTAGTAAACAATTTTCATTTATATATTTTTTGAAGCCTAGCCAAAAAGCTAGGCTCATTTTATTTATTTGTGCTATTATAAGACACGTTGATAATTTAATTTATTGTAGTGTACTCTTGAAAGGATGATATATATTATGAGTAACGAGCGATCAAAAATCGTGAGTTTCCATACTCTAGGTTGTAAAGTAAATCATTATGAAACAGAAGCAATTTGGCAGTTATTTAAAGAAGAAGGTTATGATCGTACGGAGTTTGATCGTCAAGCGGACGTCTATGTCATTAATACATGTACAGTAACAAATACAGGGGATAAAAAATCACGTCAAGTTATCCGTCGAGCTATTCGTCAAAATCCAGACGCTGTCATTTGTGTTACAGGATGTTACGCTCAAACATCCCCAGCTGAAATTATGGCGATTCCTGGTGTTGACATTGTTGTAGGAACACAGGATCGTACAAAATTACTTGGCTACATAGATCAATATCTTACTGAACGCCAACCAATTAATGCTGTGCGTAACATTATGAAAAATCGTGTGTATGAGGAATTAGACGTGCCTGCATTTACAGACCGTACACGCGCATCTTTAAAAATACAAGAAGGCTGTAATAACTTCTGTACGTTTTGTATTATTCCATGGGCACGTGGGTTAATGCGTTCTCGAGATCCTCAAGAAGTATTAAGCCAAGCCCAACAACTAGTGGATGCAGGGTATCTTGAAATTGTACTAACTGGTATTCATACAGGTGGCTATGGACAAGACTTAAAAGATTACAATTTAGCCCAGCTTCTACGTGATTTAGAGGCAAATGTGAAAGGCTTAAAACGCCTTCGTATTTCTTCGATTGAGGCAAGTCAATTAACAGATGAAGTGATTGAAGTTTTACGTGAATCAAAAATCGTTGTTAACCACTTACACATTCCAATCCAATCTGGCTCTGATACAGTTTTAAAACGTATGCGTCGTAAGTATACAATGGAGTTCTTCGGTGAACGTTTAACTAAACTACATGAAGCTTTACCAGACTTGGCGGTCACTTCTGATGTAATCGTAGGTTTCCCAGGTGAAACTGAGGAAGAGTTCATGGAAACATATAACTTTATTCGTGACCATAAGTTTTCTGAATTACACGTATTCCCGTTCTCTCCACGTACAGGTACACCAGCTGCGCGCATGGAGGACCAAATTGACGAAAACATTAAAAACGAACGTGTTCACCGATTAATCGCTTTAAATGATCAATTAGCGAAGGAATATTCTTCTCGCTTTGAAGATCAAGTGTTAGAGGTAATTCCTGAAGAATTCGTGCATGATGAAAGCGTTGAGGCAGGTCTTTTAACAGGCTATACTGATAATTACTTAAAAGTAGTATTTGAAGGTCCAGAAAGCCTAATCGGTCAACTTGTAAAAGTGAAAATTACGCAAGCTGGATATCCTCATTCTAAAGGACAATTCGTTCGTGTATTAGAAACTATAAAATAAAAAAAAAGTACCTATGAATAGAAACACCGTTCAAACTTTGAACGGTGTTTTGCTATATTTTAACTTCTTTCAGTGGGTGTCTAAATACCCGCGAAAGCGGAGTCTTGGAGTCGAATGTGCAAGCACAAACTTGATTCCGGATGCATTATGCCGAGGCATAATGGATTTGTTTCTAAAATAATTTCAATTCATCTAATTTCATTCAAAATTAGACGGAAACGTTAAAAAATGTTATGATTCCAGAGAGGTACGTACAACTTGTTGATAGAAGGAGAGTCTAATAAAATGGAACAAAATTTCGCACGTATGATTGATCACACATTATTAAAGGCTGAAGCTACAAAAGAGCAAATCGAAAAATTGTGTGCAGAGGCAAAACAATTTAACTTTGCGTCTGTTTGTGTAAATCCAACTTGGGTGAAATATAGCAGCGAGCTTTTACAAGGCTCAGATGTTTTAGTTTGTACAGTAATTGGCTTCCCTTTAGGTGCTAACACACCAGCTGTTAAAGCATTCGAAGCGAAAGATGCGATTGCTAACGGTGCAAAAGAGGTAGACATGGTAATCAATATCGGTGCATTAAAGGATAAAAACTATGACCTTGTGCAAGCAGATATTGCTGCAGTTGTTGAAGCGGCAAAAAGTAGCGCACTTGTAAAAGTAATTATTGAATCTTGCCTTCTAACTGATGAAGAAAAAGTAAAAGCATGTGAGCTAGCTGTGGCAGCAGGTACTGACTATGTGAAAACATCAACAGGTTTCTCTACTGGTGGCGCAACTGCAGAAGATATTGCCTTAATGCGTAAAACAGTAGGCCCAGATTTAGGTGTAAAAGCTTCTGGCGGTGTACGAAGCTTAGAAGATATGCAAAAGATGGTTGAGGCTGGAGCTACTCGTATTGGAGCAAGTTCTGGTGTTGCTATTATGAACGGATTAATTGCAGATTCTAATTATTAATAGTAATGAAAACCCTTATATAGTAAGGGATACGGGGCTGTTCGTTAAGAACTAGCCCCGTTTTTATTGAAAATTTGATTGATAGTCTAATAATGGAAAATATTCATTTCCTGAAATGATATTTCTATACATAAAAAAATGAGCAAATTGATAAATTCCATTACTTTTTTTGGATGATTATTATCAAAATTTAACCTATTGAACGATTGTTGGTGTTTCATTCACAATACACCTCTTTTTAACTCGTAGTAGATGTTGTATTATGAAGAGTACTTGTAAAAATGTACAGAGAGGAATATTATCATTTTTATGGGTTTGCTTCGAGAATCTTATAATAATCTTGATGATTGGATCATTTTACAAGAACTTTGTATAGATACGAACCGAATTCTTACATAACTTAGTAACATCGATAACATAGGGTATTGAAGATTGAATGCGTAGATTATAATTAGGTCAATCAAATACTATTATTTAATCTTAATTCCCTCGCCGTTTTTAATATTTCCTTCGAGTGTTTTAAATGAAAAAATGGGGGAATATATGATGTTTAATGATATAGGTAACGATTTGTATTAAAAAAGGAGAAGCTATTCGTGGAATTCATAAGCAGTTTTATAAGTCAATATGGATATCTAGCTATATTTTTAATCTTATCTTTAGGAATAATTGGCTTACCCATTCCCGATGAGATCTTAATGACGTTTGTGGGATTTTTGTGTCATGAGGGACATTTAAACTTTCTATTGAGTATTATCTTAAGTTTTTTAGGCACATCCACTGGTATGGTATTTAGTTATGCAATTGGAAGTAAATTAGGAACACCGTTAATAATAAAATATGGAAAGTGGTTTGGACTAAATAATAGACGGTTTACTAAAGTTGAACGATGGTTTCATCGTTTTGGACCGTGGACAATAATTATAGGATATTTTGTTCCGGGGATTAGACACGTTACAAGTTACATGTCTGGAATCACACAGATGAAGTTTAGTACTTTTCTGGCTTTTGCTTGTTTTGGCGCTATGGTATGGGTAATTATTTTTATTTCTATAGGATATTTTCTTGGAGTAACATTTTAAAAAATAATACGGTGTAATTTTTATCTGTGCGTATGATGGGGAAAGAGACCCTGCCAAACTAAACACGTAATAAAGCTCGCATTAAATGCGAGTTTTATTACGTGTTTGTACTTATACATGATGCGCGAATTATTTCCTACGATAATAAAGGGCTACAGATAAAACAGTTTTCTAACATCCTTTACTTTAGATTAGATCAAGTTTTTAATTGCTATGTAAGGGAGGTTTGAAAACGGATTCGATACATAGTTCCGTAACAATGTGACTTTCTCCAGATCGTAACACGTCTGAATAAACATTAAATGTACCTCATATACTCCACTGATGTAATTGATACAGAAGGGAGGATACAATGTTTACTCAATATAAGTATTGGAAGCCTTTTGTTAGTCCGTTCGATCCATGTCCACCTATAAGGGTTAAAAGTTTTTCAACACCGCCCCAATTATATATGGGTTTTCAACCGCCTGGACTACCGCAATACCCAACCCCTAGAGAAGCTCTCAAATCTGGTACGTTATGGCCTCAATTATTTAGCCCCTATCCAAATCCCCAACAAGGGGGGGTAAAGAATGAGTAAGGAGATGCCACCCGAATTTTATACGCTACTTGAAGAAATACAAGCCATTGATTTTGTAATAGTGGAATTAAATCTTTATTTAGATACTCATCCTCACGATTTTGATGCTATTCAGCAATTTAACGAAAACACTGAAATCAGTATGCGACTTAAGGTTGAATTTGAACAGAAATTTGGTCCGCTTATGAATTTTGGGAGAAGTTATTCAAATTATCCGTTTAATTGGATAGATACACCTTGGCCATGGCAAGTTTAACTTTTTAATGTATTAGGAGTTTTTTTGTGCACGCCCAAAGCCGATTCTGAATGCGATTATGATCAAGGCATAATTGATTATGAGTAACTAGGAGGAACTATTTTTGTGGTATTATGAAAAAAAGCTCCAGTATCCAGTAAGGGTGAGTACATGCAACCCTATGCTGGCTAAGTATTTAATTGAGCAGTATGGTGGTGCAGACGGGGAATTAGCAGCAGCACTTCGATATATGAATCAGCGCTATACGATTCCTGATAAAGTAGTTGGTCTGTTAACCGATATAGCGACAGAGGAGTTTTCTCACTTAGAAATGATAGCCACGATGATTTACAAACTGACGAAGGATGCTACTCCAGAGATGCTAAAAGAGGCGGGTCTGGGAGAACACTATGTCAATCATGACAGGGCATTATTTTATCAGAATGCAGCTGGATCACCGTTTACGGCAACTTATATTCAGGCTAAAGGGGATCCGATTGCTGATTTGTATGAGGATATTGCAGCTGAAGAAAAAGCAAGGGCGACATATCAGTGGATTATTGATTTATCAGATGACACTGATTTAAATGATAGCTTAAAATTTTTACGTGAACGAGAAGTTGTTCATTCTCAACGTTTCAGAGAAGCTGTAGAGATTTTAAAAGACGATAGGGATAGCAAGAATATCTTCTAAAACATATCGAAGGCTGTTTCAAGGGGGAAATCATCTTAGGACACAACCTTCGATATTTTGCCTTTTATCTATTCAACATTTGAAAAAATAGTAAGATCCTTTCTATGGCCAATCATAACTAATAGATCGCTTTCTTCAATAATCTGATCAGGAGATGGTAAGATGGTAATATTACCATCGCGAACTATGGCAATAACACTGACATTATATTTCGAACGAATGTCTAAATCCCGTAAACTTTGTCCGACCATTTTAGAAGGAATCATAATTTCCTCTATACTGTATTCCTTTGATAATTCAATATAATTCAGCATGTTTGGTGAAAGAAGCTGATTAGCTACTCGCTCACCCATATCTCTTTCAGGGTAAATAACCCAATCAGCACCAACCTTTTCTAAAACCTGTCCATGTCTTTTGCCGAGAGCCTTTGCAATTATTTTGTTTATGCCTATTTCCTTTAATAATGAGACAGTTAAAATACTTGATTGCATATCAATACCTATAGCGACGATGACACAATCGAAATTTCTGATTCCGATGGAGTTAAGTGCTTTTTCTTCTGTCGTATCAGCAACTACTGCATGTGTAACATAAGGTTCAGCATCTTCGACTTTTTCCTCATTAATATCGATTCCTAAAACTTCATTCCCAGCTTCATATAATTTGCGGGCTACGCTTACACCAAACCTACCTAGACCTATAACAGCATATTGTTTGATTGTCATTGTATGCATCGCTCCTTTATTATGGTTAGCCAATCATAATCTTTCCTTTTGGATGACGGAAAACCTCCGTTTTTCGACGATTTGTAATGGCAAAAGCAATTGTTAAGGGGCCTAATCTTCCTACAAACATTGTTAATATAATCAGAAGACGGCCACCGGTTGATAGCTCAGGAGTTAGCCCCATTGTCAGTCCAGCTGTTCCGAATGCAGAAGTAGCCTCAAATAAATACATCATAAAACTATGACGTTGTTCAATAAGACTTAAGACGATGGTAACAAGTACGACAATCATCATCCCACACATTGTAACTGTTAAAGCTTTCAAAATCGTTTCATTAACAATTCTACGCCTAAAAAGCACTACATCTTCTTTCCCTTTCATTTGACACCACATCGTAGCAACTAAAACAGCAAAAGTTGTTATTTTAATACCTCCAGCAGTTGATCCAGAACCTCCTCCGATGAACATTAACCAAATGATTAAAAATAATGTTGAATGTGTAAAATCACCAATAGGGAGGGTATTAGAGCCAGCAGTTCTAGGTGTCACGGCTTGGTATAATGAACCAAGAATTTTGCCCCATTCAGATAGTGGGCCAATGGTTTTACTATTGTTGTATTCAAATAAGAAAATTAATAGCGTCGAGCCAATTGTTAAAATAAACGTTGTAGTTAAAACAATTTTTGTATGCACTGAAAGTCGCTTCGTCCCGCGGTATTCATATAGTTCATTAATAACAATAAATCCTAAGCCCCCGATCGTAATAAGTGCACAAATAGTGAATACGACGAAAGGATCATCTACATATTCTGTGAAGCTTTTAAAGTCACCCATTATATCGAACCCAGCATTATTAAAATTCGAGATGGCATGGAAAAATCCGAAGTAAAAGGCTTTACCTACAGGCATATCGAACGAAAAACGAATAGATAAAATGAAGCCACCTATCATTTCAATGATTGCAGTAAATAACAGGATCCTTTTAACTAATTTAACTAAACCGGCTATTGTAACGTTATTAAATGCCTCTTTTAACAAAAGTCGTTCTTTTAAAGAAATTTTTTTTCCTAATAGTAAAAATAATAACGTCGCAAATGTCATAAAGCCCAGTCCGCCAATTTGGATAAGAAAAAGAATAACTAATTCTCCAAATATCGAAAATGTATCGCCGGTATCTACAACAATCAGTCCTGTTACACAAGTAGCAGAGGTAGCGGTAAATAGAGCATCTAAAAATGAAAGACCATTAGTATCGACCGTTGCAATGGGGAGCGTTAAGAAAAATGTTCCGATTAAAATGATGATGGCGAAGCCCAAAACAAGCGCTTTTGGAGGACTTAATTTATTGATAAATGTTTTCATTTTATTCTCCTCATTGAACCTATAATTAATAAAATTTGTATGTTTATTGTTGTCCAAAAGTGAGCTGAAAATTCTTAAGGGAATAAAACCAAAAATTCACCAGATTAATTCGTACACTTTCTATTGACCATTTTTAGACAATACGTTATAATTCTTTAGTACACAGCAAATGGTTAATAGCCTATTTGTGTATTGACGTGTGTTCGGAGGGAGGGAAAGAGAGATGTCAAAAACTGTCGTTCGCAAAAACGAATCGCTTGAAGATGCTCTTCGCCGCTTCAAACGTACTGTATCAAAAAGTGGTACAATTCAAGAAGTTAGAAAGCGCGAGTTCTACGAAAAACCTAGCGTAAAACGTAAAAAGAAATCAGAAGCTGCACGTAAACGTAAGTGGTAATTTAATTTCCCATTAAAAATCCCTACGTTCATAACACGCAATTGTATGATTCACTGAGCAGACAAAAATATACCTGAAATTAATCGCATGTTGATTAATTTCAGGTATTTTACATTAGCTCATTTTTACGTACATATTGGAGAAGCCGAATGTAATCTTTGTGATTCATTCGGCTTTTTTGTTACATACTTAATTGTAGAAGCTATATCCGGTTATTAGGGCTACATAAGTTAATAATTCACTGTATAATAAAATTATTAGGATTTATGAAACTTTTTGCATAGTCAGTCGTATATACAGGAGAGAAGCATGTTAGAAGGGAGGGAAAAAGATGCGAAGACGAAGAATCCTCAGCTATTTAATAGTTATTTGGATGACATTTTTGTTAGCGTTTCCATTAACGTCTGCTTTTGCAAGTAGCAAGGTCTACCATATACCAATTCATAATGAAGTAGAAAGAGGACTTCACGCATTTTTAGAACGAGCTTTTAAAGAGGCGGAAGAAAACAATGCAGAAGCGATTATTTTAGACATTCATACACCTGGTGGTTTTGTGAATGCAGCAGGTGATATTGCAATGCTTATGGATGCAACGGATATACGTAAAATTGCGTACATTAACAAAGATGCTCATTCTGCAGGTGCCTTTTTAGCCTTACATGCGGATGAAATCTACATGGTGCCAAATGGAACGATCGGGGCGGCTGCAGTTATTGATTCAGCAGGAAATGCAGCAGATTTAAAGG
Source organism: Lysinibacillus sp. EB271-A1-10B (assembly GCF_058791335.1). Lineage (NCBI taxonomy): Bacteria > Bacillati > Bacillota > Bacilli > Caryophanales > Bacillaceae > Lysinibacillus > Lysinibacillus sp. EB271-A1-10B. The sequence goes on along the minus strand of NZ_JBYTDL010000008.1, from coordinate 115,065 downwards.
CTCATAGTGCATGGGTTGCTCAAATGGAGGCAGCTGCAGAATCAAAAAATCGCGATCCAAAATATGCACGAGCAATGGCTGATGTATCTGTTGATTTACCAGAATTTCGAGCAGGAGAAGGGAATTTATTAACGTTATCTGCTTCAGAGGCAAAAAAAGTTGGTTATTCAGATGGAACGGTTTCGAATTTCCAGGATTTTTTAAAAGAAACTCAAATAGATGAGCGTGATATCGTTCCGATTGAACCTACTTTTGCTGAAAAACTCGCTCGTTTTATTACAAATCCAATTATCGTTCCGATTTTATTGTCGATTGCAAGCTTAGGGCTTGTAGTTGAGCTATATTCGCCAGGTTTTGGTGTTCCGGGTATAATGGGATTGTCAGCGCTAGGATTATTTTTCTTCGGTCATATGGTGGCGGGCTTGGCAGGTTATGAGACATTACTTTTATTTATTGTAGGTTTAGCGCTTGTTATAGCGGAGTTTTTTGTCCCCGGTGGTATTGTAGGTATTTTAGGTGGTGCGCTAATATTACTAAGTCTAATACTGGCAGGTGCAAACATGATGCAAATGATTATAGCGATTTTCATTGCATTTGTTGTAGCGATAATAGGAATGGTGATCTTGATGAAATTTTTCGGTAAAAAATTGCATGTTTTAAACAAGCTTGTCTTGATGGATGCGACAACGACGGAAGAAGGCTATGTATCTAACGTGAATCGCACAGAGCTGCTTGGAAAAGTGGGTAAAGCGATTACACCACTTCGTCCGGCGGGTACAATGTTATTTGGAAGTGAGCGCATTGACGTAGTATCGGAAGGTGGCTATGTTGATGTTGGGAAACATGTAGAAATTATTAAAGTAGAGGGCTCACGTATTGTTGTGAGACGAACAGAAAAAGAGATGGAGGAATAGCAAATGGGTTTTGATTTAGCTTTATTAGGTCCGATTGCAGGGCTAGTCTTATTATTCATTGTAGTCGCGGTATTCTTTACTTTTGTACCAGTGGCGCTATGGATTTCTGCACTTGCTGCAGGTGTCCGTGTTAGTATTTTCACATTAATCGGTATGCGTTTACGTCGTGTAATCCCATCACGAATCGTGAACCCATTAATAAAAGCACATAAAGCAGGATTACCTGTTACGATCAATCAACTTGAAAGTCACTATTTAGCAGGTGGTAATGTTGACCGTGTAGTAAATGCGTTAATCGCGGCTCATCGTGCAAATATTGAATTATCATTTGAACGTTGTGCAGCTATTGATTTAGCGGGACGTGATGTATTAGAAGCGGTACAAATGTCTGTTAACCCGAAAGTCATTGAAACACCATTTATTTCAGGCGTTGCGATGAACGGGATTGAAGTAAAAGCGAAGGCACGTATTACTGTACGAGCAAACATTGAGCGTTTAGTCGGTGGTGCTGGTGAAGAAACGGTTATTGCTCGTGTAGGTGAGGGGATCGTTTCGACAATTGGTTCGGCTGAGCATCATACAGAAGTTTTAGAACACCCTGATATGATTTCTCAAACTGTTTTATCAAAAGGTCTAGATTCAGGTACAGCATTTGAAATCTTATCGATCGATATTGCTGATGTTGACATCGGCAAAAACATCGGTGCTGAATTACAAATTGAACAAGCACAGGCTGATAAAAACATTGCACAAGCGAAGGCTGAAGAACGTCGTGCGATGGCTGTAGCGAACGAGCAAGAAATGATTGCACGCGTACAAGAGATGAAGGCAAAAGTAGTAGAAGCTGAAGCTGAAGTACCACAGGCTATGGCAGAGGCTCTACGTTCTGGTAATCTGGGGATTATGGATTACATGAACTACCGTAACATTCAAGCAGATACAGCGATGCGAGACTCCATTTCTAAAGTAGGCTCAGATAAATCAGAAACTAATGAATCTAACCAATAAAAAAACTGAAAGGAGCGGTGCTAATAAATGGAACAATTAATTATATTTGTGATAATTGCCATAGTCAGCTCTATTTTCGGTAAATCAAAAAAGAAAGAACAAAAACCAATGCCTCCTTTTAACAAGGATTCACAAGTAGAGCCTCCTGTTATAAAAAAAGCAGAGGTGACGCAACAGCAACAATCTAAACCACAGAGTTTTGAGGATTTTGCACGTAGATTTTTAGGTGAATGGGAAAATGAACAGCCTCAATTCGAAGAGCCGAAAAAAAATGTCGAAAAAACAGTAATTGAAAAAACACCGAGCTATGTAGCTCCCTCTTTAGTCCCGACTGAGAAAATGGGTCGTACTTCGAATAGAGAAAGTATTGGCCGTTTGGCAGCTGGAAAAAAAGTCGAGGGAGTAGCTGAGTCACAATCGGCTTTTCAATTACCGACATCAAAAAAATCATTCATGCAGGCTGTTGTAATGGCAGAAGTTTTAGGCCCTCCAAAAGCAAAAAGAAAATAACTAGCATGTCCTCCTTTTTCGATGCATATATTGCCGAAGAAGGAGGCATTTTTTTATGAGAAAACTATTTCAATTAACGCCACTACTTGAATTATTACAATATGAAACACTAAAAATCATTGGCCCGTATCGTTTTCTACATGCTGATGCTTCATCGTGCTCTTTTATCTATGCAGATTATCATATTACTGTGCGTGGAAAATCAGTGGAAATTAATGCTCTTAAAGAAGATATGCTGCATCTTTCTGTAGAGGATTTACAGGAGCTTCAGATGAAAATGACAAAGAATATGGGTGTGAGCGATAATGTGGAATAATCGGCCAATTATCATACGTATAAAGCGCCATGAAAATGTTCATCCTTTTATTCAAGCATTGCATGCGCAACATGTGCCATTAAAGCGTGTTGTTTTTCGTGAACAAGAGGTTGTCTTTGAAACAACTATGCACTATCTACCAAAGATTCGCCGTGTGCGTAGCCGTTACCGACTTAAAATGGCAATCTATTATGCAGATGAACTTCAAGTTTTTCGAGCGCAGCTTTGGACTTTGCTTGGCCTAGCGTTGATGATATTAATACCATTACTATGTGCGCAGGTTATTTGGCGGATTGATATTAAAGCGGCAACACCGGAGTTAGAGGCACGTCTAGGAAAGACCTTTCAAGATACATTTCAATTAGAAACACCCATTTCTAAAAAAAACTTACCCTCAGATGCAGTTATGCGACAGAAGCTATTAGAAGGGCATAGAGACCTTTCGTGGGTGCATATTGAAAAGTACGGTGGACGAGTGATTTTACGACCTCAGGAGTCCCCGAAACAAACTAAACAAACGAATGAAAAGCTAGCGGAACATTTAGTAGCAACAAAAAGTGGTGTAATTACTCACTTTAATATTCAAAATGGAGAACGGAAAATTTCAGTTAACGATACGGCTTACGAAGGTGATGTTCTCGTAAGTGGTGTAATTGAAAGTGGTGAAGATCAAGTCTTTGTTGGAGCAAAGGGAGAAGTTTACGCAGATTATTGGCTTGAATGTTCATTTAAAATTCCAACAAAACTAACGATGGAAACGCTACAACAAAAGCAGTGGCGCGTATTAGTGAAAGGTATTCATGAAGAAAAAGATAAAGTTGACTATGTGCAAAAGAAAGATTTACCTGATTGGCTCGATCCATATGTTTCGGTTGTTGAGGAGCAGTACACAAAAAAAGTGCAAGTAGAGCTTAATGAATCCAAAATAGATTCATTGCTCATACCATTGCTTCATGAAAAGGTACTTCGTTCACTACCTGCGAAAACGGTTATAAAAAAAGAAAACCTTTTACAGGTAAAGTGGGGGAATGGTACAGTTGAAGGGAAAGTTCTATTTTTAGTCAATGAAAACATTGCCAGTCCAATACAAGGCCTACAAGGAGAATGATTATGTCAGAACATTTAACTGTATTACAAGTGGATAATCCAAACGAAGCGGTCATGCTACTCGGAATTTCCGATGCAAATATGAAATTAATCGAAGAGGCTCTAAAAGTCCATATTATTACACGTGGTGAACAAATTCAGCTTGCTGGTGAAGAGGATGCAAAGGAACAAGCAACATTCCTTTTACATGCTCTTTTAAAGGTCATTCGTAAAGGAATTAATATTGATCAACGTGATGTTGCAACAGCAATTGAAATGACACAAAAAGGAACGATTGAATACTTTGCAGAACTTTATGATGAAGAAATAGCTCGCACGACGAAAGGCAAGCCTATTCGTGCAAAGACAATAGGTCAACGAGAATACATACAAGCAATCCGTCATAAGGACGTTGTTTTTGGTATCGGACCAGCCGGTACTGGGAAAACGTATTTAGCGGTAGTCATGGCAACACAGGCGCTAAAAAACGGGCACGTTAAGCGTATTATTTTAACACGTCCTGCAGTAGAGGCAGGAGAGTCTCTAGGCTTTCTTCCGGGGGATTTGAAGGAAAAGGTAGATCCTTATTTACGCCCTCTTTATGACGCTTTAAACGATATTTACGGATCAGAACAAACACAAAGGCTTATTGAAAGAGGCACAATAGAAATTGCGCCTTTAGCATATATGCGTGGCCGCACATTAGATGATGCCTTTGTTATTTTAGATGAAGCTCAAAATACGACACATCAGCAAATGAAAATGTTTTTAACGCGACTAGGATTTGGCTCAAAAATGGTCATTACAGGCGACAAAACACAAATTGACCTACCGAAAAATATGGAATCTGGATTAATCGTAGCAGAACGAACATTAAAGTACGTAAAATCTATACATTTCCAAATTTTAGAACAAGGTGATGTAGTACGCCACCCAATCGTAGCAAAAATCATCCAAGCCTACGAAGAGCAGCAACTTTAGAATTGCGCAAAGCGCAATTCTAAAGTCTGCACCGAAAGTGTAGTGAAACGAAACGGCAGGTGCAACGGGGTTTTAGAAAGTCTGCACCGAAAGTGTAGTGAAACGAAACGGCAGGTGCAACAGCCTTTAAAAAGTCTGCATTAAAATGCTTAGCCACGGATATAAAAGATAGAACAAATAGAAAACGGTTTAAAAATGGAAAAAATTGTGACGGCTATACGATGTGTATAGCTGTTTTTTTACTTTCTTATACATTTTTCGGGAAAAATGTTTTTTGAATTGGTATGATAGAAGGTAGATAGAGGAGGTGCAAGATGGAGAAACAATTAAAAAAAATAACAGAACTTATTGGCTTTCGCTACTTTTTAATTGTCGTTCTCATCTTAACAGGAGCCCTACAATTTACTTTTATGTATGGCAATGTTAAAGGTGTTACATATGATTTTAAACCATTACAGCTAGCGCCTGAAACAGTACGATCTACTAAAACGATAGAAGATACTTATAAAACGCAACAGGAACGAGAAAAAGCAACAAATGCAGTTGCACCAGTCTATCAATTTTCTGCAGATGTTGCTAAACAGCGAGCTTCGATTGTAACGTCTTTATTCGACTATGTTCTTGAGGTAAAGGCAGATGTTGAGAGTAGCAAAGAACCTATTCCTGTTGTCGATCAAGTGGCGCAGCTTCGTAAAAAACTTGAATCTATAGATTCAGAGCAAATGCCTATTGTCTTCACTGATTCACAACTAGAAGGATTGTTAGTACAAAGTGAAGCGGATCTAAAAAGAACAAGTACGCAACTATCAAAACTCGTGCAGGAATATTTACAAAAATCCATTCGATCTGAAAATGTGTTTGCGTCTCAAAATGATTTTGAGACAAAAATTCGTGGACAACGAGGCTATCCTGATAAAATATTTAATACGGTAGTTTTAATTGGTCGTACGAGTATTATTGAAAACGAGACGATAAACGAGGAACAAACGAAAATTCGAAAGGAACAAGTGAAGGAATCAGTTGAACCGACTCGAATTCTTCAAGGTCAAATCATCGTACAGGAAGGGCAAATTATTGATAATGAGGCGTTCCGTCAATTAGAGCTTCTAGGTATGGTAAGTAATAAGGCATCCATGAAACCGATTGCAGGGTTGATTATTTTAATACTTCTTGAAATGATGTTCATGTTTGTTTTATTCGAACGCTGGCATATAGATGAGTACAAGAAACGTAATGCCCTGTTGGTAACAGTAATTGTTTATAGTTTATCAATCCTGCTGATGAAATTTATTAGTCTAGTCTCAGGAAGTTTCGATGTTACGATTGCCTTCCTTTTCCCAACAGCATTGGCAACGATGCTAGTACGGTTATTAGCAGATGACCGTGCTGCAGTTCTTATTACGGTTATGACAGCAGCATCTGCGGGTGTTATATTCCAAGAGGGTTATTCATCTGTTATGCAGATGGAAATTACACTGTATATAATTTTTGGAGGATTTGCGAGTTTATTCTTTTTACAAAGTATGGAAAAGCGTTCGCATATTCTACATACTGTAGGTATTATAGGGCTCGTAAATATGTTATTTATTGCATTTTATTTACTGATGACACAATCTACCTACGGCTTGTCAGAGTTAGTGTTTTACTTTATCGCGGCAATGATATCAGCTTTATTATCAGGAGCTCTTACAATGGGTCTCTTACCATTCTTTGAATCAGCATTTAGCTTATTGTCATCGTTGCGTTTAATTGAATTATCTAACCCGAACCATCCATTGCTGAAAAAATTACTAATGGAGGCTCCGGGAACATATCATCATAGTGTTATGGTGGCGAACTTAGCGGAGGCTGCGTGTGAGGAAATTGGTGCGGATGGATTACTAGCTCGTGTAGGATGCTATTATCATGATATTGGTAAAACGAAGCGACCTGCTTTTTTCATCGAGAATCAAATGTCTGGTATTAATCCCCATGATTCATTGTCTCCGGAAAAAAGCGCGGAAATTATAATTGCGCATACTACTGATGGGGCTGAAATGCTAAAACGATATAAGATGCCACAGGAAATTATTGATATTGCTTTGCAGCATCACGGATCTAGTCTGTTAAAATACTTCTACTTTAAAGCGAAGGAAGAAGGAAAATGCTTAGATGATACAACGTACAGATATCCAGGTCCGAAACCACAAACGAAGGAAGCGGCAGTTATTAGTGTTGCAGATAGCGTTGAGGCAGCGGTTCGATCGATGAAGGAACCGAATGCAGAGAAAATTCAAAAGTTGGTACGAGCAATCATTGATGATCGAGTACAAGACAGTCAGTTTGATGAATGCGATATTTCGATAAAAGAGTTAAAATGTATAGAGAGAGTACTTTGTGAAACGTTGAATGGAATTTTCCATTCACGAATTGAATATCCAAAGGCAGATAAGTAGGAGGATCTATGATTTTAACAATTGATTTTACAGATGAAACAAATGAAGTGGCTACTGAGCATATGGAGCTTGTTGAAAAGCTTTTGCAGCTAGCTGCGAAACTAGAGAATATTGAGCCGGAAACGGAAGTGTCAGTGACGTTCGTTACAAATGAAGCGATTCAAGAAATAAACCGAGAATATCGTGACAAAGATCAACCGACAGATGTTATCTCATTTGCCCTGGAGGAATTAGGTGAGGGAGAAATGGAAGTAACATTTGAAGGGATGCCTCGTATATTAGGAGATATTATTATTTCAACAGATCGTACAAAAGAACAGGCAGCGGAATATGGGCATACATTTGAGCGAGAATTAGGCTTTTTAGCAGTCCATGGTTTCTTACATTTACTTGGCTATGATCATATGGTGCCAGAAGATGAAAAGGTGATGTTCGGTAAGCAGGATGAGATTTTACAATCTTTCGGCTTAGGACGAGAATAAATGAATGTTCGCAAATTTGTACGCTCTTTTGGGTATGCCTTTAAAGGTATTATTACAGCCTGTGCGGAGCAAAATTTTAAATCCCACTTACTAAGTGCGGGAATAGTTTTGATTGCTGGCTATTTTACGGGTTTATCACGTATAGAATGGTATATTGTATTGTTATTAATTGCTCTAATGTTTGCACTTGAAATGATTAATACAGCAATTGAACGAGTAGTGGATTTAGCTTCACCTACGATTCATCCGCTTGCTAAGCAGGCGAAAGATCTTGCTGCAGGTGCAGTACTTGTATTTGCGATATTCAGTGCTATAATCGGATTACTCATATTTATACCGAAATGGTTTTAAAAATTATTACTCGGTCATGAAGTGGTAACAAATGTGCTGGAGAATTATGATTATTGGGCTCGTCACCAAAAGTTAAGTGAGGACATTTGTTAATCCATGCAATAAGTTGATGAAGTGGAGGTTGGGCGACTCCTTAGGGATCAGCGTCATAGAGGAACGAAGGCTAAAAGCATCACGTCCTGTGATAACGCCTTCGTGACCAACATCCTGCTGTCGCTGCGCTTTCGCACAAACAAAACCCTCTGCTGCCGCTACGTTAGCACTACGCTTTCGCGCAAAAAACATCTGCTGGCCCGAGACCCTGGAGCGAAAGCGAAGCGGCAGCAACAAATGTTTTCTGTGCGAAAGCGAAGCGGTAGCAACAAATGTTTTCTGTGCGAAAGCGAAGCGGTAGCAACAAATGTTTTAACTGTGCGAAAGCGTAGCGGTAGCAACAAATGTTTTAACTGTGCGAAAGCGTAGCGACAGCAACAAATGTTTTAACTGTGCGAAAGCGTAGCGACAGCAACAAAGCGCCTAGCCGGAACGGAAATCAGCCCACGTTATGGTGATGAGCTATTTTTTATGTAGAGGTGAACATTGATGACAATTGATATGCAAGCATTACTAGAAGAATCAAAAAAAGCGCGTGAAAAGGCTTATGTACCTTACTCAAAATTTAAAGTTGGCGCGGCGATTTTAACGAAAGATGGAGAGGTCATTCACGGCTGCAATATTGAAAATGCGGGTTATAGTATGACAAATTGCGCTGAGCGTACAGCATTTTTCAAAGCTGTGTCAGAAGGTATTTATGATTTTGAGGCGATTGCTATTGTAGCTGATACAGATGGACCATGTGCGCCATGCGGAGCTTGTCGTCAAGTGATGATGGAGTTTTGCAAGCCATCTATGCCTGTATATTTAACAAATTTAAAAGGTGATGTCACGGTAACGTCTGTAGGCGAATTACTACCGTTTGCATTTACAACGGAGGATTTAGAGAATGCTGGAAAATAATAATGGCTATAAGTCAGGTTTTATCTCCATAATCGGTCGACCGAATGTTGGGAAATCAACATTTTTAAACCGTGTTATTGGTCAAAAAATTGCGATTATGAGTGATAAGCCACAAACAACACGAAATAAAGTACAAGGTGTACTGACATCAAATGATAGCCAAATGATTTTTATAGATACACCAGGAATCCACAAGCCGAAACATAAGCTAGGGGATTTTATGCTAAAAGTTTCTAAAAATACATTGCGTGAAGTGGATGTTATTATGTTCATGGTTAATGCAGAGCAGAAACTTGGAAAGGGTGACGAATTCATCCTTGAAATGCTTGCGGGTAATCCAACGCCTGTCTTCCTGGTAATCAATAAAATCGATCAAATTCATCCAGATGAATTAATAGGGATAATTGAAAGCTACAAAGAGCGTTATGACTTTGCGGAAATTGTACCGATTTCAGCATTACAAGGGAATAATGTAGAAGATTTATTAACGACATTAACGAAATATTTACCAGAGGGTCCGCAATATTATCCAGCAGATCAAGTAACGGATCATCCTGAACGTTTCATTATTTCGGAGTTAATTCGTGAAAAAGTGTTGCATTTAACGCGCGAAGAAATACCTCATTCCATCGCTGTTGTGATTGATAAAATTCGCCGTGATGAAGAAAATGAAGATAAAATTCGTGTGGCAGCAACGATTATCGTGGAAAGAGATTCGCAAAAAGGGATCGTCATTGGTAAACGTGGTGCGCTATTAAAAGAAGTAGGGATACGTGCAAGAAAAGATATTGAGATGCTTCTTGGTTCAAAAGTGTATTTAGAGCTTTGGGTAAAGGTTCAAAAGGATTGGCGAAATAAATCAACGCATTTACGTGACTTCGGTTTCCGTGATGATGAATATTAATAGGATCTGTTATTGAGTTAAGGAGCAACTTTACAACATTCTTATTTGTCGCTGTAGTTTTAAATGGAGCTGTCCAATTAATTTATTGGAGAGCTCTATTTTCATGCGAAACAGTGTAGAAAGGAGGGGGATCGATGCTTCATAAATGGGAAGGGATTGTCCTAAAGGTGCGTGCCTATGGAGAATCAAATAAAATTGTAACATTACTAACAAGAGAAGCGGGTAAGGTTGCGACGATGGCTCGAGGAGCGAAGAAGCCTTCTAGTAGACTAGCATCTGTGACACAGCCATTTACGTATGGCATGTTTATGGTGCAGCATCATACTGGTATGGGAACATTGCAGCAAGGTGAGCATCTTAATTCAATGCGCCATATTCGTGAAGATATTATGGCAACAGCATATGCAAGTTTTATAATGGAACTTGTCGAGCGAGTAGTAGAAGAGGGGAAGCCTGAGCCATATGCATTTGATGTGCTCCTACAAGCATTACAAGCCATTGAGGAAGGTTATGACCCGGAGGCCATTACATTGTTCGTAGAATGGAAAATGCTACCCTATACAGGTGTACAGCCTATTTTACATGCTTGCGCTGCTTGTGGTGCCGTAGACGGTGAATTTGCATTTTCTTTTACACAGGGTGGTTTTTTGTGTCATCGCTGTTATCACCATGATCCTTATATCATTCGATTAACACCGACCCAGCTTAAGCTTATTCGGATGTTCTATACTGTACCAATTGACCAGATTGGGAAACTAGACTTGAAAAAGGAAACAAAATATTTTATTAAAAAAATAATTACAACCATTTACGAGGAACAAACAGGAATTCGTTTTAAGACTAAAAAATTTATTGAACAGCTAGAGCGAACGCCTGAATTTCAGTTAAGAACAAGTACAGAACAAGAAAAAACGCCAGAAGACCATTAACATTGATCTTCTGGCATTTTTACGTTTTTAACAAATGTCATCCGCTACTTTTGGTGAAACATAGGGAAAAGGTGGTTTTCTAAAGTTCCTCATTCGCATGCTTGATAGTTATTTTGCTAAAATGATATTTATTTTGTAGTTGCATTGATTTTTGTAAATGGCATTAGGACAAAATGATTAATCCTTTATCAATTGTAGAAGTATAATTTATGAGAGAAATTTAACTATAACTTATAAATAAAAACTTATACTGTTCAATGTATAGGTCTTTTTATACCTTTTATTTCAAATTAACAAATAATATAAAATGATTCGTTAGGTATAAAATATTAATTTTAGTAGAGTTTTTAATATAAATATAGTAGAAACTATCCATTCAAATGTCATATACTAGTTGAAAAGACATTTTAATCTATGATATTGTAATTGATATAGATGATGATATTTAACTTCTTACAGTAAATATTCTCTGTAGCGAAAGTTACACATGTGAAAGAAGTTAAAGCCTCCCGCAGGTGTCATGGAATCGGTAAGGAGTTAGCATTGGATGTTAGCCTAAAATTATCTCATCCATGTGATAACAGCTAATGGACCTGCATCGGTGAAAAAGCTATGCTATGGCATTATCGAAATGACCGACATCGTATTGTCCTCATATTGCTGCTGTCGCCTTGCTTTCGCCTTGCTTTCGCCTTGCTTTCGCACAAAAAACATTTGCAGGCCTAAATAAAAAGCCGATTCCGGACCAATTATGCCGAGGCGTAATTGACGAACAACGAACAACGCAGTCTTACGGGAGAAGGAGGGAGTCACATAATGCTTAAGCATTGCGTATGTGGCAGAAATTATGCTAAGAAAAGTGACGTTAAGTATTGATGAAGTTGAAGCGAATGATATTTTAGCTGAAGATATTTTTTCTGATTATCGTTTATTAGCTAAAAAAGATCTTGTTTTGACGGAACGAATTATTGCATTACTTAAACTTAGAAAAGTTGACGAATTATCTGTTTATTTACCGACTGATTCAGTCCGAATTGTTCATGATTTGAGTGTTCAGCGTTCAAAGGATTACGAGGATGTATTTGCACCGCTAATGGATAAAAATGATGATGTAGATGAGTATAAAGAAACAGTAAGTCAGCTTTTTATGACTACATTAGAGAATGTTGTGCATGAATTACGCTATGGCCAAATTTTAAAAAGCATCCAAGACACTGCATATGTACGAGGTGTTTTTGAAAAAATTTTAGAAAAGAAACAACGCTATGGATTACTCATGCGATTAAAAGAATGGGATGAATATTCTTTTGTTCATTCATTTGATGTTTTCGTTTTAGGTACAATTTTTGCCCGTAATTTAGGTTTAATGGATATTGAAACGCTAGCAAGAGGCTATTTGTTCCACGATATTGGGAAGGTATGTATTCCGCAAAAAATATTAAATTTAAAACGAAAATTATCGGAAGATGAGTTTGATATAGTCAAAACTCATACGACTAAAGGTTATAAGCTACTCATCGAAAATGGGGAAGAGGATATTGCCTATTTAGCACGTGATCATCATGAACGTTTTGCTGGTAAAGGTTATCCGAATCAGCTTTGTGAGGATGATATGTGTGAGGGAGTTCAAATACTGCAGATTATTGATGTTTATTCAGCGATGACATCAAAGCGAGTATATCATTCGGGATATGCTGCAACAGATGCATTGGCTGTTTTATATCGTGATCGACATTTATATAACGAGAAATTTATGCATAAATTTGTAGAGTGTTTAGGAATTTATCCTGTCAATTCAGTCGTTCAATTATCAGATAATCGAAGTGCTCAAGTAGAACTTGTCTATGATTTATTCCCGACATTGCCTAAAGTTAAGCTATTAGATGAGCAAAAATCTATGATTTTACCTTTGAATTATAGTGTGAAAATTTCGAAAATGATAGATTATCGTACTAACAGCTTTGAAGAAATTTTTAACTTATTTGTAGAACAATTAATTCGCTGTGACGAAAATAGCTTAAGAGTTTACTATAAAAAATTAATAGATCATTTGCATCCTAAAGAAATTGTTTTAAAAATATTTTTACCTGCTTTTCGAATTCTACGTTTATTAACAAGAGAAATCCAAACGGATATGACAAAGTATAGAAATTCTATTGCTATTCTAAAAAAGTTATTAGAAGAGCAAATAAATATATTGTATATGGATTACCAGCATGAAAAAACAACTGTAGTAGTTGTGGAAACTGCACTTCGTGAAAATTTCTTTATAAAACTAGTGCAAAGTATTTTATATATTGACAAAATTGTTCCGTTTTTTATTAATCCAGATGATGATCAACGTATTTCGCAATTGATGGAACATTGTAACGTAAATGTAGCTTACTTTATTGAGGATAAACTAACAATCGATAAGAGGGTTCGCCCAATGCGAGAAGGAACATTCCTTTATTATACGCTTGTAGATATCGAGGAAATTCTAATAAGCTTAGTAGGTATGAGTATGAAAAGGTTTTCATTTGAGGAGAAGATGCAAGAGCGCTTGTTTTCATCAATTAAGACCTGATAAAAAATTGAAATGTGATCTATAAACAAAGGTAGATTTTCACTCCGAGTGAGCACTTTCTGCAGGCTTGGCTTCTACTTTCCAGAAGGGCTTTCAGTGCAAGTTATCTTGCTGGAGTCCGAGGGAAATCACCGGTTCTTCATCAATTGTACGAGTAGTCATTTTTTCGCAGAAAAAGGGAGTCGCTTAAAATGCGACTCCCTTTTTACATCTTACGAATTTAGAATTGAAGATGTTTTTCAATATATGCTTTAACATCTGTAATTGGCATACGAACTTGAGACATTGAGTCGCGGTGACGTACTGTAACTTGACCATCCTCTTTTGAGTCAAAGTCGTAAGTGATACAGAATGGTGTACCAATTTCATCTTGACGACGGTAACGTTTACCGATTGATTGTGACTCGTCAAAGTCAACTGGGAATGATTTACGAAGCTCTGCCCAAACATCAGTAGCCTCATCCGAAAGCTTTTTAGAAAGTGGTAGGACCGCAGCTTTAAATGGCGCTAGAGCAGGGTGGAAGCGTAAAACTGTACGTTTATCGTCGCCTTCAAGCTCTTCCTCGTCATAAGCATCGCAAAGGAATGCTAATGTCACACGGTCTGCACCTAAAGATGGCTCGATGCAATATGGTACATAACGTTCGTTTGATACTGGATCGATGTAAGTGAAATCTTCACCAGAATGCTCCATATGCTGTTTTAAATCGTAATCTGTACGATCCGCTACGCCCCAAAGCTCGCCCCAGCCGAATGGGAATTTGAATTCGATATCAGTTGTTGCATTTGAGTAGTGAGATAATTCGTCTTCTTCATGATCGCGAAGGCGCATAGACTCTTCCTTCATGCCTAAATTTAATAACCAGTTTTTACAAAACTCTTTCCAGTATGCGTGCCATTCAAGATCTTCGCCTGGCTTACAGAAAAATTCAAGCTCCATTTGTTCAAATTCACGTGTACGGAAAGTGAAGTTACCTGGCGTAATTTCGTTACGGAAAGACTTACCGATTTGTGCAATACCGAATGGTGTACGTTTACGCATAGAACGTTGTACATTTTTAAAGTTCACGAAAATACCTTGTGCTGTTTCTGGGCGTAAATAAATTTCGTTAGTAGAAGATTCTGTTACACCTTGGAATGTTTTAAACATTAAATTAAATTGACGAATATCTGTAAAATCAGCTTTACCGCAATCTGGGCAAACTACGTCATATTTAACCATCGTTTCTTTCATTTGATCAAATGTCATACCATCGACAATGATTTCATCGCCTTTAGCTAGCGCAGCATCCTCGATGATTTTGTCAGCACGATGACGAGCTTTACATGCCTTACAATCGATCATTGGATCATTAAAGTTACCAACGTGACCAGAAGCAACCCAAGCTTTTGGATTCATTAAAATTGCAGCATCGATCCCAACGTTGTGCTCTGATTCTTGGACAAATTTTTGCCACCATGCTTTTTTTACATTGTTTTTTAATTCAACACCTAGTGGACCGTAATCCCAAGTGTTTGCTAAGCCTCCGTAGATTTCAGAACCTGGGAAGACAAAGCCGCGATGCTTCGCTAATGATACAATTGTTTCCATTGATTTGTTAGCCATAAAAATAGCCTCCTTTATAGTTTTCAAAGAGTGAACTTTGATTTTGTTTTAGCGTATTTATATAATTAATAAATTCGCTAAATATTTTTAATTTAGATAGGACTAAATTAAAAATAGCACCCGTCTCCGGGCACAATAAATGCCCAGGGACGAGTGCTAAAACCCGCGGTTCCACCCTGATTGTTTTAAACGAATTGTTTAAAACCTCTTTTCAAAAAGTTAGCTCAAGGAGTGCCTTTTCTCTGTTACTGTGTAGACTTTCACCATCTTCTACTCGCTTTAAAATGGAACAGATACTTTTTTCCCGTCATCGCCTATATAACGCAAATCACTCGAAAATACATCGAGAGCAAGCGTATGTGTCAATATTGTAGCATGTAGTTCTTTTCTTCGCAATAATTATTAAAATAGTATATAATAATTGAGCATAAGTATAACACTATTAGATTTGAGGCGGTGAGTCCAATCGAACTCAATAAACGTCAGGAAGACATTTTACAAATTGTGAAAGAAAACGGCCCTATCACAGGCGAACATATTGCAGAACGTCTCAATCTGACAAGAGCAACTTTAAGACCAGATTTAGCAATACTCACAATGGCGGGCTTTTTAGATGCTAGACCTCGTGTTGGCTATTTCTATTCAGGTAAAAAAACATCCGTTACATTGACGGATAGTATTAACAATTTAAAGGTGAAAGATTTTCATTCAGGACCTGTTGTTGTACCAGAAACAATGACTGTTTATGATGCGATTTGCTTCATGTTTTCTGAGGATGTTGGTACACTATTTGTCGTAGATAAGAATGAATTTTTGACAGGGGTACTTTCTCGTAAGGATTTACTACGTACAAGTATTGGCACGCAGGATTTAAACAAAATTCCTGTACATATAATTATGACACGCATGCCAAATATATCGTACTGTGAAAGATCAGATTCTTTAGTCGTCGCAGCGAATAAACTAATTGATCGAGAAGTTGATTCGCTACCAGTAGTTGAGCCACAAGAAGGTGGATTGACGATCGTTGGACGACTAACAAAAACGACGATTACACGAGCTTTCTTATCACTTGCACAAAATGACTAAATAGTTGAAGGAGAGCAGTATGAAAAGACTACGGGTTTTTGTTGTATCTGATTCAGTCGGTGAAACTGGTGACCAAGTAGCGAAAGCGGTTATTAGTCAGTTCCGACCTGGTTTGGAAAACACGATAATTCGTCGTTTTCCTCATATACAATCAGAGGAGCTCATTCGTAAAATTGTATGCCTCGCAGCGAAACAGAAGGCATTTATTGTATATACACTTGTTCGACAGGAGATGCGATCGTTATTATGTGAACTGTGTGAGCAAGAAAATGTATATGCCGTCGATATTTTAGGGCCTGCTTTAAAAACAATGGCAACCTTTGTGGAAGAATTCCCATTAGAGGCTCCAGGAATTGTTCACCAGCTAGATGATGATTATTTTAAAAAAATAGAGGCTATTGAATTTGCAGTAAAATATGATGATGGTAGAGATCCACGTGGTCTTTTACAGGCTGATATCGTGCTAGTTGGTGTTTCCCGTACCTCTAAAACACCGCTATCACAATATTTAGCACATAAACGCTATAAGGTGGCGAACGTACCCTTAGTACCAGAAGTGGAGCCACCTGAAGAACTTTTAAAAATTGATCCGAAAAAATGTTTTGGTTTAATTATTTCTCCTGATAAATTAAACTTCATTCGAAAAGAGAGATTGATGTCTCTAGGATTGAATGATGATGCTATCTATGCGCAGCATAATCGAATATTAGATGAAATCCAGCATTTTGAAAAAATTGTCTCTAAAATTGGTTGTAAAGTTATTGATGTGACAAACAAAGCTGTTGAAGAAACAGCAAACGTTATTATTGAGCATATTTTAAACTGTAAATAAGAAACGAATGATGATAAACCACCTCGGTTATAAGAGGCGGTTTTTTTGAGTCGGGTTTGAAAATAGTATAGATAAAAACTAATTTATGTTTTATAATAATAAAATTGTGGTAAAAATATTTATTAAGAGAAAAATCCTATTTTTTTGTCGAGAAATAAAGGATTTTTAAATCGGATAGCGAATTGTGTTTTAGAACGTAATTTAAAGATGGTGATGGATTTGGCAGGGAAGATTCCTGAAGAAGTGATTGAACAGATTCGCACACAATCGGATATTATTGATGTCATTAGCGAATACATGCAGCTTACAAAGCGTGGGCGCAATTGGTTTGGACTCTGTCCATTTCATGGAGAACAAACGCCATCTTTTTCTGTGTCATCAGACAAACAAATTTTTCATTGCTTCGGTTGTGGTGCGGGTGGTAATGCTGTTACTTTTGTCATGGATATAGAAGGTATTTCTTTTCCTGACGCTGTAGTGAAACTTGGTGAACGTATTGGCATACATTTAGATGTTGGGCCAAGTTTACCAGAAGTAACGAAAAAGGTATCTAAAGCAGAAGAAAGGATGAAAGAAGCACACGCTTTTGCAGCAGATTTTTTTCATCATTTACTGTTAAATACGGAAGATGGTGAAGAACCTTTAAATTATTTGCTAGAAAGAGGATTTACAAGGGAACTTATAGAATCTAATAGCATTGGATGGTCTCTTCCGAGCTTTGATGCATTAACGATATTGCTTGAAAGAAAAGGTTATAACTTACAAGAAATCGCGGAAAGTGGTTTAGTGATTAAGCGTGAAGGGGAAGAACGCTATTTTGATCGTTTTAGAGGGCGTATTATGTTTCCCATCCGTGATGAGAACGGTAAGATTATAGCATTCTCAGGACGAATTCTTACATCGACTGGTGAAGAGGCAAAATATTTAAATAGTCCAGAATCACCGATTTTTCAAAAGAGTGAAGTGCTATATAACCTAGATAAAGCACGAACCTCCATTAGAAAAAATCGTCAAGTAGTATTGATGGAAGGGTTTATGGATGTTTTAGCAGCAACTTCTGTTGGTGTAACGAATGCTGTAGCAACAATGGGTACTTCGCTTACGAATCAGCATATCACAAAGCTAAAACGCTTAGTAGAGCAGGTTACGGTTTGCTATGACGGTGATAATGCAGGTTTTGATGCGGCAAAAAGAGCGGCACAGTTACTTCAAGTGGAACGTATGAAAGTTAATATTGCGGTGTTACCAGATAAGCTAGATCCCGATGAATACATTCGTAGTTTAGGCGGACAGGCATTTAAAGAACAAATTTTGGAAAACCCTCATGCGTATATTGCTTTTATGATGATGCATGCTAGACGAAATAAGAACTTTCAGTTTGAAAATGATACGCTTCAATATATTCAAGAAGTTCTTGAGCAACTGGTAGGTAGATCGTCACCAGTCGAACGAGATTTGTATATAAGACAGCTATCGAATGAGACAAATATCTCGGATGAAGCGATTTATGCTCAATTCCGAAAGCTAGAGGCAAATCAGGTGCGTTCTACAAAAGTAGAAATGCCAGTTCAGGCGCCTTCGATGCCGGTCACTCAGCAACATAAGCCTATGGACGCAGCAGAACGTGCAGAACGTTTATTACTGGCTCATATGCTTCATAATATAGATGTAGTGGACAGGGTATTACGTAGTGAGCAAAAAGAACCGTTTGTACGAGATGCCTATTTGGCTGTTTTTGTTCGCTTAGTAGGATTTTATGAGGAATTTGGTCATCCTGATTATCAGCGTTTTGTTGAAATATTAGATGACTCTGAATTACGCAAGATAGTAATGGAAGCGGCTTTAACGGAACGGGATCCCGACCATGCAGAGGCAGAGGTCACAGACTCAATACGTCAGCTGCAAAAATATAGAATTGAGCAAGAAATTCAACAAAAGATGCATGAGTCAAAGGAAGCGGAGAAGATGCACGAGTATGCGCGTGCACTTGAAATCGCCCAACAGATTATTCATTTAAGAAAATCGTTATCGGCGATTTAACCCGATTCGGTTGTTTAGAAGGAGGAAGGTTTATGGCGGACAAGTCAGAACGTTCAAAAGAGGTAGAAGTAGAAATTACATTAGATGAAGCAAAAAAGCTACTACAAGAAAAAGCAAAAACAGAAGGTGAAATTTCAATGAAAGAAATTTCAGAGAAACTTGCGCCTTATGAATTGGAGAACGAAGAGATTTTCCACTTTGCTGAGGATCTTGAAAAGGCAAAAGACATTCAAATCATTGGAAAAGAAGAGTTTGAAGAAGAAAGCTTAATGAAAGAAGAAGCAAACGAAGAGACTTTCGATTTAAATGATTTGAGTGTACCACCGGGTGTTAAAATAAATGACCCTGTACGTATGTATTTAAAAGAAATTGGTCGAGTTGATTTACTTTCTGCCGAGCAAGAAATCGCTCTAGCTGAGCGTATTGAGCAAGGTGATGAAGAAGCACGTAAACGTCTAGCGGAAGCAAACTTACGTCTTGTTGTATCGATTGCAAAACGATATGTTGGCCGTGGAATGCTATTCCTTGATTTAATTCAAGAGGGGAATATGGGGCTTATCAAGGCTGTTGAGAAGTTTGACTACCGTAAAGGCTTTAAATTCTCTACTTATGCAACATGGTGGATCCGTCAAGCAATTACACGTGCTATTGCGGACCAAGCACGTACAATTCGTATTCCAGTGCATATGGTCGAAACAATTAATAAATTAATTCGAGTACAACGCCAATTACTACAAGACTTAGGTCGCGAACCATCTCCAGAAGAAATTGGGGAAGAAATGGATTTAACACCTGAAAAAGTACGTGAAATTTTAAAAATTGCGCAAGAACCAGTATCTCTTGAAACACCAATTGGAGAAGAAGATGATTCACATTTAGGAGACTTTATTGAGGATTCTGAAGCCCAATCTCCATCTGACCATGCAGCTTATGAATTGTTAAAAGAGCAATTAGAGGATGTGTTAGATACATTAACTGACCGTGAAGAAAATGTACTTCGCTTACGTTTCGGTCTAGATGATGGTCGCACACGTACGTTAGAAGAGGTAGGAAAAGTATTTGGTGTAACACGTGAACGTATTCGCCAAATTGAGGCTAAGGCACTTAGAAAGCTACGCCACCCTTCTCGTAGCAAACGTTTAAAAGATTTCTTAGAATAAGGTATACAGACTAGGGCTATCTAATTAGTGATGACTAATTAGATAGCCCTTTTTGTGCTACTATTGAATCAGAAAAATACTCGTATAAACAAAGTCTATCAAAAGAAAATATTGTTTCGAAAATGTTTATATCATGTACTAGAATGTGACAAACTAAATATTTTTGCTACTTTATATAGATGTGTTCGGCAATGTTTTGAGATAAAATTGGAATAACAACCATATAAAGCAATGTTTGGAGCAAAAATTATGACAAATCCTCGAAAAAAAATAATCTTGAATGAGATTTTGTTTTGGAAGCAAAATAAGCTATTACCAGAACATTACTGTGACTTTTTAGCCGCTCTTTATGCAGAGGGGGAAAATTTAGAGGAGTTAGAACCAGTACATCATAAACAAGCTATTTTGCCTTCTGAAAAGAGAAAGCTGCTACTTGTAATTGCAGGTATATGTATTGCGATGATTACTCTGCTAACTTTTTATTTTACAATACCATCTTTCATGATCATTTTAACGATAGTCGTTGGAATAGCTGCTATAGTATTATTTCTGACGGCATTTCGAATGGCACGAAAAAATGATTTATTAGCGCCTGTTTTCCATTTGCTAGCCGCTGTTTTATTGTTCAGTATGTCTATTCGAATTTACACTACATATTTTAACGGAAATAATACCGCATTGTTTTGCTTGATTGCAGCGAACTGTGGAGTTTGGCTTTGGTCAGGTTTAAAAATGAAGCTACTTTATTTCACGGTCTCAGGTGTCCTAGGGTTACTAGCACTGATCAGCTATTATATCATAAACTTATTATAAGAACCCATTTTGTAAATTAGTTCGCCAACAAATGACAAGGATCTGTATGCTTTTATATAGCTTACAGATTCTTTTGGTATAATATGTAATCTCGAAATTTATCCATGTAAATTACTGAAGACTAAAAACAATAGTCTGAGTAACTGATATCAGTAGGTATAGAATATTAATGGTTAATTACCGGAAGTTGTGGCTGATTTTTATATAAGTTGATTGGAGTGGAGGCTGGGCGACTCCTCGGGGATCAGCAATAGAGGAACGGAGGCTAAAAACATCACATCCTGTATAACGCCTCCGTGACCAACATCCTGCTGCAGCCGCTACGTTGCACTCACGCTTTCGCGCAAAAGACATCTGTTGGCCCGAGACCCTGCAGCGAGCAGTGCGAGTGAAGCGGCTCATCGGACGCCCCCAGGAAGCTTTGCTCTGTGCGAAAGCGAAGCGTCAGCAAATGTTTTATCTGTGCGAAAGCGAAGCGTCAGCAAATGTTTTATCTGTGCGAAAGCGTAGCGACAGCAACAAATGTTTTATCTGTGCGAAAGCGAAGCGACAGCAACAACAAAGCGCCCAGCCGGAACGGAAATCAACCATACGTTATGGTGATGAGCCATGATAATAGAACTTATTACTATGGCGTATTCTATTAGCAAATATCAATAAGATATTTTAATTTTCTTGGTATATGAATGCGTAAATAGAGGAAAGATAACAACGTGTAATGAATCTTAGATAAACTTCTTCAAGCCGATTTTGGAAAGGCATAATTGATTGCTAAAAAGATAATAGATAGTCCAAATATTGGCGATTTCAAGACATATTTTATCCAATAGATACAGAAATGTCGAATTTGTTACAAACAAAGGAAAACTTAGCGAATGGTCTTTTCGTTTCATGGTTAATGAAGTACAATATTAGATGTTGACTGATTCTATATTATAATAGAAGTAGATTTACAATGAGGAGGGGAAACATATGAAAAACAATCCAGTCGTTCCTTACATCTTAATTCTTGCATTTGGTGTTGGTCTTATTTTCTTCATGTCTTTAACAGGTGCAGATAACAAAAAAGAAATTGCTACTGAAAAAGAGGGCGGTGGCGAAAAGACAGAAGCTACTGATGACGGTTCAGCTTTAGTACAATCTTGTATTGGCTGTCACGCTGCTGACTTAACTGGTTCTGTAGGTCCAAACTTACATGGATTAGATGAGGCTCATATCGTAGACGTTTTAACTAACGGTATCGAAGGCACACCAATGACACCTGGAATGAAAACTGAAGCGGAAGCAAAAGAAATCGCTAAGTACATTTCAACTCTAAAATAGTTTAACTTCTTTCAGAAGTTAAAGCCTCTGGCAGATGTCACGGAATCGGAAAGGAGTGCTTAGGGGATGTTAGCCTAAATTCATCGCATCCATGCGATAACGGCTAACTGACCTGCATCGTGCAGGCCTAAGCACAAAGCCAATTCCGGACGCAATTCTGCCGAGGCATAATTGATAAAAGTAGCTGCACCGAAAGCGTTTAATCGTAATTGGTGCAGCTACAATTTATTTATCTTCAGTAAAATGGAGTTGCTCAAAATTTTTGAGGCAACTCCATTTGTTTTTTTTCTCGACATCATACATACTAAGAATGGACACTATTGAAGACAGGCGGTAAAAAAATGAATGCACAAAAATTATCAAAACGATTAGAAACAGTAGCAAGCTTTGTTCCCTCAGGCGCAGTTGTAGCTGATATTGGGAGCGATCATGCATATTTACCATGCTACTTAATTCATAAAGGTATTGCTTCTTATGCAGTTGCAGGAGAAGTTGTGAAAGGGCCATTTGAATCAGCAGTAGGACAAGTGCAAAAAGAAGGCTTAACAGAAAAAATTACAGTACGACTTGCGAGTGGTTTAGCGGCAGTGGAAGAAACGGACCATGTTGATACTGTTACTATTGCTGGAATGGGCGGTCCTTTGATTGTCTCCATTTTAGAGAAGCATCCTGAAAAATTAAATGGGGTAACAAGGCTTATTTTGCAGCCAAATATTCATGCTAAAGTGATTCGTGAATGGGCATTAGCACATAATTGGGCAATCCAGGACGAAGAGATTTTAGAGGAAGACGAAAAAATTTATGAAATTCTTGTATTGCAAAGAAGCACAATGACGTTAACGGAACCGGAAATTATATTTGGTCCGAGATTAATGCAACGAAAATCACCAGCATTTATAAAAAAATGGGCTCGTGAAAAAGAAAATTGGCAGCGTGTATTACAGTCTATTGAAGGGGCAGATCAAACACCTGAAATTGAAGAAAAACGTGCAGAGTTAGTGGCTCTACTCAATTTAGTGGAAGGGGTTCTGTGAGATGAAGACAGTAAACGGTCAGGAAATTATTCAATTGTTTGAATCATGGTCGCCTAAAAAGCTAGCCTGTATGGAAAATGACCCTATTGGTCTTGCGATTGGCACTTTAAACAAACCTGTAAGAAAAGTATTAGTCACGTTAGATGTAAATGAAGAAGTAGCCGATGAGGCTATTGCTCAAGGATGCGAACTAATCATTGCACATCATCCACCGATTTTTAGACGACTTTCGAATATTCGTACTGACAATCCAGCTGGGCGTTTATATGAAAAGCTTATTAAAAATGATATTGCTGTTTATGCAGCACATACGAATCTAGATGTGGCTGAAGATGGTGTTAACGATTTACTAGCAGATGCTCTCCAGCTTGAAAACCGTTTTATTCTCGAAGAAACATATGCGGAAAATATGTTGAAGCTGGCTGTTTTTATACCGACTGCAAATGCCACTGATTTACGCGAGGCATTAGCAAAGGCAGGAGCAGGTCGTATTGGCGATTATGAAGCGTGTAGTTATACTACAATGGGGGAAGGGCGCTTCCGTCCACTAGAAGGTGCAAATCCACATGTAGGTGCTATCGGTGAATTACATGTTGAAGAAGAAGTAAAGATAGAAGTAGTATTTCCGGAATCCGTAAAAAATCGTGTGTTAAAGGCAATGTTAAATGCACATCCATATGAAGAACCTGCCTATGATCTCATTCGTCTAGACCAGCAAACAAATGTAATGGGCTTAGGGCGAGTTGGTTTTTTACCACAGGAAATGACTCTTCACGAATTCACACAATTTGTCAAGAAGCAGTTAGACGTACCTGCTGTCCGAGTTGTTGGCGATTTACAGTCGAAAGTGAAAAAAGTTGCGCTTGTCGGAGGCGACGGCAATAAATATATCTATTCTGCGAAACGTGCAGGGGCAGATGTATTTTTAACAGGTGATATGTATTTCCATACTGCCCAGGACGCTCAAGCAATTGGTCTGCAAATCGTAGATCCAGGTCATCATGTGGAGAAGGTGATGATTGCCGGAGTAGCTAAAAAGATGACAAGAATGTGTGAGGATAAAAAATATTCTGTTGAATTTGTACAATCTACTATTCATACAGAACCGTTTTTATTCGTGTAAGAGAGGGGAATATCTGTGGCGAATGAAAGACCTGCTGGCAATAAAGGCGGCAAGTTATGGATCATGATTGGTTTGCTAATTGCTGTGTTTGGGGTAGGCATGACAGTTATGACAAATACGATGAATGCCAAAAAAATTGATGCGATGACCGAGCAATGTGAAAAAGATGGCGGCGAAGCCATCGTCTCAAAAGAAAAGAAGTTTCTATCAACAAACTATTCATTTAAATGTAACCAGTAATATTAAAAAGGCTGAATTATAGTATGTAATATAATTCAGCCTTTTTGTGTTGTTGAAAAACTATTGTGTTAAAGAAATTTAGGTGTCCTATTAAATAAAGTATGATCTTCTACAAAACTAGGGGCTGATTTCCGTTCCGGCTGGGCGCTTTGTTGTGCGAGTAGCCTGGAACGGAAATCACCCTCACTGGAAGTGCCATAACATTCACCAAATTTTTTTGCGTATTTTGTTTTCATCACTATAAAATAAAATTCAGTCTTTTTATGCATGGATTAATTTTAGAGTGTTATGATAGGTGAGTATTCATTGCAATGAGAGGAGCGTTTTGGATTGTTTATTCGATTAACAAAAGAACAACAAGAAACAATAATAGCTGATATTCAACGATTTTTCTACAATAATCGAGATGAGGATATTTCTGAATTTGAAGCAGAAAGAGTATTTGATTTTATAAAGGAAAATATTGCTCCGCATATTTATAATGCAGCTATATCGGATACCAAATATGTTGTAGAAAGACAATATGCTTCAATTGAGGATGAACTTGCAGCATTAGAAAGACCTACTAAATTAAAATAATTTAATTTAAATGAAATAATTGGTATTTTTTATAAATATATGATATTTTTATCTTGGATTAAAGATAATTTAATTCAAAGTAAAAATGGTTTAATTAACTATATGTATATTGAATAAAGAAATGGATTCCTGTACAACATGGCTAAGAGAACCGTTTTTAATGTAAGTGAATGATTCGGTCACAATTTAAGGGATGAATGAAGGAGGAGTCATATGTTGAAAATTGGGGTTATTTTAGGGAGTACTCGTGAAGGGCGTTTAAGCCCACAAGTTGGTGAATGGGTAAAGGCAGTAGCAGAAAAGCGTCGTGATGCGGAATATGAAATAATTGATATCGCTAACTTTAAATTACCATTGCTAGGTGAGCCAGGAGGAGATACTTCTGGAGTAGCTGAGTGGTCGCAAAGTGTTGCTGCATGTGATGGGTTTGTTTTTATCGTTGGGGAATATAATCATTCCATTACCGGTGCACTAAAAAATGCATTAGACTACTTACGCGTGGAATGGAATAATAAGGCCGCAGGTATTGTTTCTTATGGTTCTGTCGGTGGTGCAAGAGCGGCTGAACATTTACGTGGAATTCTTGGTGAATTATTAGTAGCAGATGTTCGCGTGCATCCTGCTCTATCCTTATTTACTGACTTCGAAAACGGCTCGGTCTTTAAACCGAAGGATGTGCAAGCAGATTCAGTAAATCAAATGTTAGATCAGCTTGTTCCTTGGGCAACAGCATTAAAAACGATTCGATAGGGATCTTTAGCAATATGTACAATAAAAAGTACATATTGCTTTTTTATTTGACTCTGTTTAACTTGATTGTTGTTTTTCCAAAATTAAAAGCGTATTCGAGAATTTTCGAATACGCTGGTTTTCGAGTGGCAAATACAAAAAAATTTATAACGTTTCAATCTTTTGAAAAATCTCTTTGTATAGGACATCTAACTCTTTTTCATCTTTTAAATAGAAATACCAAGCATCTTCTCGATTTGCATCGATATCGGATATATAAATTGTCGTATGAGAATCATTATTTAATGCTTCCCAATGAGCTGTTTCATAGGTAAGCCCTTCGTTTGTAAATGGCAAATTACGTTTTCTTGAATCAAAAAAATAATAGGCATTTTAGAATTCAATGATTTTTAGAATTATGGAACTTTTCTGAATGGAATTCGTCTCCATTAATAATGTAATCGGATTGGATTTGAAGGAAAAAGGATTGGAGTGTAAAGTGTGACACAAAAACAAACTAAGAATGAATTTTGGTCATGGTTTAAAGTGATTGGAATGGCAATCATTTTTACAATGAGTGTACGTTATTTTATTCTATCGCCTGTAGTTGTAAAAGGTGCCTCAATGGAGCCGACTTTTGAAACTGGAGATAAAGTTATTGTTAATAAAGTGGGACCACGAATTACCGATTATGACCGCTTCGATGTTATTGTCTTTGAAACAAAGCAAGATAAGCATTATATTAAAAGAATTATCGGTTTACCAGGAGATCGTGTAGCCTACAAAGATGACGTTTTATTTATAAACGGGGAGGCTTTTGATGAGCCCTATTTAACAGAATATAAAGAAGGATTACTTGATAAAGGTGATTTTACATATGATTTCACTCTAGAGGAACAATTAGGGGAAATGACTGTACCAGAGGGTCATTTTTTCGTACTTGGGGATAATCGTCGACAAAGCATAGATAGTCGGAATTTGGATATCGGATTCGTTTCGCAAGATAAAATTTTAGGAACTGCAGGCTTTGTATTGTGGCCGTTTGAAAGGCTTGGTAGTAAACAGTAGTTTGTGCGTAGCTAAGCTTAAATAAAGGAGGAAAAGTATATGAAAATGGTTACCGTAGATCATTATGATGCGTTTAGTGCGATCCCTAATATGGGGAATCCAGCAGGTGTCGTCATTGAGGGAAATCAGTATAGTGAAATGGAAATGCAGGCTATTGCTAAGCAAGTAGGCTTTAACGAAACAGCCTTTGCGCTAAAATCGGATAAAGCAGATTTACGTATACGTTATTTTACACCAGAGCATGAGGTAAATTTATGTGGGCATGCAACGATGGCTACGATATATGCATTAAAAACACAAGGTTTACTAGAAGATAAGTCAAAACTAACTATTGAGACGAAAGCAGGAATTCTTCCAATTGAGATAAAAGAGCAACAAGCAGGACAAATTTATATTACTATGCAACATGTAACACCTCAGTTTGAAGCCTTTAATGGTTCAAAATCTAAACTTGCACAATCAATTGGACTAACAGAGGAAGCGATACATCCTGAATTACCGATAGTCTATGGAAGTACAGGAATTTGGACATTGCTAATACCAATTAAAAATTTAACATACTTTGAAAGAATGACACCGCAATCTGCAGATTTTCCAACTATCCTTGAAGAAATGCCAAAAGCATCCTTGCATCCTTTTTGCTTAGAGGCATTTGATAAGAATGCAAATATGCACGCAAGGCACTTTTCATCACCTTATTCTGGAACAATTGAAGATATAACTACAGGCACTGCTTCTGGTGTAATGGGAGCATATTATGCAAATTATATCGATCAGAAAGCTCAATTGCCAAAAACACTTATTGTAGAACAGGGTCAGGAACTTGGGAAGGATGGGCGTGTGCATGTACATGTAAAAAACGATGAGGGGAAACTGAATATTACGATAACAGGGACTGCGGTATATGTGAAGGAACTAAAAGTGCATATTTAAAAAAGGACCGCTTACAGTATTTTTATTGCTTAAGAAGCGGCCCTTTTTGATATGCCATCCATTCCATTAATGTTTTATTTCTTCAATGACTTTCTCTTTTAAATCTGCATCCATTGAGGAAAGTTTAACGTTATTAGTAAGACGTTCTTTTAATTCTCTATCTGTCATAATACCGCGTTCCTCTAGGATTTGAATAAGTAGATCTAGCGTCATTAAATTTTTGATATCTGCTGCTTTTGTATTCATTGTAAATGCCTCCGAAAGTATAGTATTTCTACTTCTTTAGTGTACTCCTCTTTTTGAGGGATGGCATAAAAAGGTCAAAACAAAGCGAATTTATTTCGTGTCCCGGAATATATTGAATGATTCTAGCAGTAGTGGAAGCCATAAACTGGCTTTTATGAGAAATCAACGACAAGTAGTTGTAAATGCATAGAAGATATTTAATATAATTACTACCATCAAAAAAACTCCTAGCAATAGGAGTTTTATCGTTCATATCTATTTAAACCGAATTTTTATGTATATAAAATGGTGCGAGGCTGGTCGACTCCTAGGAATTTGCGACTGAAACCCCTAGGAAAGTGTCCAATTGGAATGGTAACGAATCACCGTTTTGGTGAGGAGCCTACTTATTACTCATTGAGAATAAAGCCTGATACAGAGTTGCTAGCAAAGCAACAAAGAGCGTATCGTCAGAGTTAAAAAGTTTAAAAGATATCCCAATACGCAAAAGCTCAGTTTCTATAGTACTAGCACTTGCGATTTTTTCATCATTACAATATAAATAGGCGGTTGAAGTAAAATCCTTTTCAAAGCGAAAAGCGAGTCCATCCATTGTAAAGGAGTAGGAGGATTCAAGTAATTGAACCGTCTTCCGTTGTATCGGTAAAATGGATCCATCTGGCATAATAAGCTGATGGCTAACACCCTTTGTTAATGGTGTAAATTGCACTTGAAAAAGCGGTGCTCCTAAAGTAGTACGAGCTTCATAGCGATGTGGCAATGTCTGCTGTGCAGCAACTAACATTACAGCGTTGATTACTTTTCCAACGGATGAACGTTCAACCTTTTGTAGCAAACAAACCGTCTCATTTTGTTCGTTCACAATAGGTATATTTGCAAAGCTTTCGAAAGCTTTTGGATAGGTAAGGGTAAATGTAGTCATAAAAAAGCCTCCAATCTACTTATTATACGGGGAAGCTTAACTCCAGGTTTCACCTTCAACAAAAATTTTGATAGACAGTTAGAGAGAGGGATCATAAATGAATGATAAAATGCGTAAGTTTTTTTTAGATAAAAAAAGTTTAACAATAAAAAAGGCTGACCGATCATGTGAGATTTTCATGTTCGGACAGCCTTTGTTTTTATTATTGAGTTGTGACTTCTCCTGCAAGGGCACGTTTTTCTTGTTCTGGATCGAATTCTTTTTCCATTTTTGACACGACAACAGTTGCTACACCATTACCAATTAAGTTTGTTACGGCGCGAGCCTCAGACATAAAGCGGTCGACCCCGATTAAAAGTGCAATCCCTTCCACTGGAATCATAGGGAATGCTGCTAATGTTGCTGCGAGCGTAATAAAGCCTGAGCCTGTTACACCAGCCGCACCTTTAGATGTTAGCATTAAAATAGCAAGCAATGTAATTTGATGCCAAACATCTAAATCAACTCCATAAGCTTGTGCTATAAAAATAGCCGCCATGGATAAGTAAATGGACGTGCCATCAAGGTTAAAGGAGTACCCTGTTGGAATGACAAGACCAACAACCTGTTTTGAGCAACCATAGTTTTCTAATTTGCGCATCATCGAAGGCAGTGCAGATTCTGATGATGATGTCCCAATAACGATAAAAATTTCATCTTTAATATATTTAATGAACTTAAAAATACTAAACCCGAAGTAACGTGAAATAAGACCAATGATCACGACGATAAAGATAAACATTGTAATATACACGGATAACATTAAAAATCCTAAGTTTCCAAGTGATTTAAGACCAAAATTTCCGATTGTGTAGCTCATTGCACCAAATGCACCAATCGGGGAAACCTTCATGACCATATTAACAATTTTAAAGAATATATCTGCTACTCGTTCGAAAAATGTAATAACCGGTTTAGCTGGTTCACCAATAGCAGCAGCTGCTACGCCAAATAAAACAGCTGAGAATAAAACAGGTAATAACTCTCCATTTGCGAGTGCTCCTACAACATTATCAGGTATAATTTGCATAATGAATGCACCAATACCATGTTCTGTAGCGGCTGCTGCCTCTGTATATTGAGAAACATCTGCACCGTTAGCAGCTGCTGTATTAAATCCTTTACCAGGTTGTACAATATTGACAACGATTAAGCCGATCGCTAGTGCGAAAGTAGAGACAATTTCAAAATAAATTAATGCCTTCCCGCCAATTTTACCAACTTTTTTTACATCGCCCATACTACCAATTCCGATAACGACTGTTAAGAAAATGATAGGAGCTATTAACATCTTAATTAATTTAATAAAAATATCTGCTAATATTTTTAACTTCGCTCCGAACTCTGGAAACGTAGCACCTACAATAATACCTAGCACAATGGCAATCAGTACTTGTACAGTTAAGTTTTTAAAATTTATACGCATAAAGTTCTCCCCTTACACTACTTATGAATATTATGTGAACGCTTTCATGTGGTTATCATAGCTGAAATTTTCCGACAATAGTTTTTATGTCCGTAATGTTTCTATTGTTCATTTTGTTCATTTTTAGTCGGAGGATCAATAAAACTAGTCATAGTAAGAGTTTGGGGCTGTTTTATAGTAGATTTGCAATTTTGGAATCTATTATAATACAAAAGAAAAAATCCCCACGAAGGTGAGAATTTTATCATTAATGAACAAAATTATTAATTTCATAATAACGGGCAGTGAAGAAACCTCACTGTTTAAAAGTTTCACTTTAAGGAGATACAATTTTTTCTATTTCGGATAAAACATCGTTGTTTTGTACATTGTTTCTATAAAAATCATAGACAGGTGCTAGTTTTTCTTTAAAACGTTGTCGTTCCTCATTGCTCATCGTATAAATCTCAAAGTTATCTTGCTGCTCAAGCTTTTGTAAATCTTCTTTGTTCATTTCTACAGCTTGTTCAAATTGCCAGTCTGTTGTTTCCTTCATTGCCTCCATAATCTGTTTTTGGATTTTAGGAGGTAAGGATTTCCAAAACTTATCGTTTATTAAAACAGCGTATCCTAAAATGCCATGCTTAGTTAATGTCATATGCTTTTGCACCTTATAGAAACCTTTAGAATAAATGTTTGACGCTGTGTTTTCCTGAGCATCAATAGTATTCGATTCTAAATCAGTAAAAACCTCGCTAAAGGAAATTGGAGTTGGGGTAGCCCCAACAGCCTCGAATTGCTTTTCAAGCGTTTTACTTGGCATTGTACGGACTCGTAGGCCTTTTAAGTCTTCAAATCTATGAATAGGGTGATTGACAGTAGTTAAATGTTTAAAGCCATTATGCCAAAAACCTAGTCCTTTTATATGAAAAGGTTCAAGCTCATTTAACAATTCTTCACCAATCGAACCTGTAAGAACTTCGTGGACTTCATCATCCGTATTAAAAAGATAAGGTAAATCAAGAACCTGCAAATTTGGTATATAGGATGTCATCTTTGAAAAAGTAGGGATAATCATTTCTACTTCTCCATTTTCTAAAGCCTGAAACTCATTTTCATCATTAAACAAAGAAGAGTTTGGGTAGACGTGTACCTTCACCTCACCATTTGTTTTTTCCTGAACAAGCTCGGCGAATTTACTTGCCGCTTGTCCTTTTGGTGTATTCTCAGCTACTACATGACTTAAATGAATCGTTATTTGTGTATCCAAGCCTTTTTGCTCATCGTCATAGGGAAGAGGCTTGGCGAATAGTAAGCCTTGTTGAACACCAATCGCTATCGTTAATAATAAAACGGTTACTATTGTTCCAATAATAAATTTTTTCATCAATTACACCCAATTTATTCGTATTTTCTGATGTTTTTGTTATTCTAACATATGGAGTAAGCTAAAATATAGTAAGAGGAGGCGTACATCTTGAAATTTCAAAAATTATCGATGAAGAGAAAAATTATGTCTCTGACTTTTTTTATTCTCATGCTCTCCTTTAGTATAGGTGGTACATTTTTGCTAGGGTATGTCATGAATGAACAAAAGGATAAGCTTGGAAATCAGGCTCTGCTTGTCGCAAAAACAGTATCACAGCTTCCTGAGCTAAAAACGTACATTGCAAATAATAATTTTAATGAGGCTACGGAACACATTAATCCTGTAGTGGAAGAAATACGTGATATAAATGGAGCGCAGTATATTGTTGTCCTTGATATGCAAAGGCGCAAGTATTCACATCCAAAAACAGAAGAGATCGGTCGTGTTTCGCAATCAGGTGATCTAAATGCAGCGTTTTCTGAGCATTATTATACATCTATTGCACATGGTGAACATGGAGATATGGTACGAGCATTCGTCCCGATAATGAGTAAAGAAGGAAGACAAATAGGTGTAGTAGTAGTAGGTTATAGTGTTTTAACTATTGCGGAGTTACTACAATCGATTCAAACAGAATTAATCATTACAATCTTATTGTCTCTTTTCTTTAGTGCATGGGGGGCTCATACATTAGGCCTTCATATGAAAAAGCAAATGTTTGGGTTAGAGCCTCATGAAATTGCTAAAATGTATGTAGAAAGAACAGAAACCTTTAACGCAATGCATGAAGGGATTATTGCTATAGATAATGAATTGACAATCACAATATTTAATGAAAAAGCGTGTGAAATATTAGGTGTACATAAACAACCATCAACATTAATAGGGAAGAAAATTTTTGATATATTACCGGATACACGATTACCGGAAATTTTGGAGCTAGATCAACCTATTTTCAATCGTGAGCTCTATATAAATGATCACAGTATTATGAGTAATCGTATTCCTATACAAGTTAATGGAAAAACAGTTGGCGCTGTGGCCATGTTTAAGGATCGTACAGAAGTGAAAAAACTTGCAGAGGAATTAACGGGTGTTAAGGCATTCGTACAAGCATTACGCGTACAAACGCATGAGCATAAAAATAAATTGCACACAATTGCTGGTCTTTTGCAGCTTGGACATCATGAACAAGCACTCACTTACTTAACGCAAGTAAAAGAAGAACACGATGAAATTACAAATTTTTTAAATGAACGGATTAAAAATGAAAATATTTCAGGGCTTCTCCTTAGTAAAATTTCTTATGCGAAAGAGCAGGGAATTCTACTGGAGATTGACAGAGAAAGCCGTTTGACAACATTTCCTAACAATTTAGACCACCATGATTTCGTTATTTTATTTGGTAACTTAATTGAAAATGCTTTTGATGCATTAAAGGATGTACAAATTGAAGAAAAAATGATCCATGTTTCTGTTGATGAGGATGAGGATGTGCTTGCAATTCTAGTAACAGATAATGGTATAGGCATGACAAATGAAATAAAATCACATATTTTTGATAATGGTTATTCGACAAAAGAGAAAAAAGGTCGGGGCATTGGACTTTATTTAATAAAAGAAATTGTACAAAAAGGAAAGGGAGAAATAGAAGTCATAAGTGAGCCGAATAAGGGAACAAGCTTTTTAATAACTTTTTACCATA
Source organism: Lysinibacillus sp. EB271-A1-10B (assembly GCF_058791335.1). NCBI lineage: Bacteria > Bacillati > Bacillota > Bacilli > Caryophanales > Bacillaceae > Lysinibacillus > Lysinibacillus sp. EB271-A1-10B. Next base: position 81,332 of record NZ_JBYTDL010000008.1, on the reverse strand, counting down.
CTTAATAGGCATATTACCAAAGGCTGAGAGTAACAATTGTTTTTTGATTAGAGTAAAGACTGGACGACTACTTATGGTTCATTTGAGAAAATTTACACATATAGAGATAGAACAGAGTGTATGGAGGGCTAACAGTGACACAAACAAAGGTTTTATTAATAGAGGACGATCCGATGGTGCGAGAAGTTAATCGCCAATTTATTGAAAAGATAGCTGGATTTGAAGTAATTGGACAAGCCTCAAATGGAGTAGAGGGGATTGCTCAAATTCGAAAACTTAAACCAGAATTAGTATTTATGGATATTTTCATGCCAGAGCAGGATGGAGTGACAAGCTTACGAAAAATTCGTGAACTTGAATTACCAGTAGATGTAATTACGGTAACCGCTGCTAATGATATGGAAACGGTCAAACAGGTCCTGCATCTTGGCGTCTTTGATTATATTATGAAACCTTTTTCATTTGAACGAGTGCAAGGCACGCTTGAAAATTATTTGCGCTTCAAAAAGCAAATACAAACAGGGCGTGAGCTAACACAGGGGGAGCTCGATCAATTATTCCATTACCATGATGGGCATAATGAGGTGCAGCAAACAAATGTCGTATGCCCGGAAAAAAGTTTACCTAAAGGGTTTAATCGTGCAACACTAGAGAAAGTTGTGCACTATTTGCAATCTGTAGAAGGAGCATCGGCCGAAGAAGTTGCCAGTGGTATAGGTATTGCACGCGTAACAGCAAGACGATACTTAGATTATTTAGAGAAGCAAAAGGAAATTACGATGGATGTACATTATGGTGGCATTGGTCGTCCGGTCAACTATTACTTTAGTAAATAATGAAAAATCCTGATTGTCTGTTTCAACAATCAGGATTCTTCAATTAGTCCGGCATAATTTTATCAACAGGCTTTGGCGTTTTAATTTTAGGTAAAATTTTATCTAATGTAACTGTACGCTTAATGCTATGTGTTGATTCATCATTTTCATCGAATTGATCAAGGAATGAAATAACCTCTTTTACAATTGGTGTTGGCGTTGACGCCCCTGCAGTGACAGCGACGGAATTAATGCCTTTTAACCATTCAATTTTTAGCTCAGAAACGTCTGCAATTCGATAAGATGGCGTACCTGCTATTTCAACAGATACTTGTGTTAAACGATTTGAGTTATTGGATTTTGGATCACCAACAACAATAAGTAATTCTGCTTCCCCGGCTTGCTGAGCAACTGCCTCTTGACGTACCTGGGTTGCTAAACAAATCTCTTTATGCACTTCAATATGTGGGAATTTCTCTTTTAAACTATCCATTAAATGAGCGACATCCCATTGACTCATCGTCGTTTGATTCGTTACTAGTAATTTATCATTCGTTAAATTTAATGCATCAATATCAGTGGATGATTGTACTAAATGCACGTGATCTGGTGCAACGCCAATTGCTCCTTCTGGCTCAGGATGGCCTTTTTTACCGATATAAATAATATCATAGCCATTTGATGATTTTTCACGAATTAAATCGTGTGTAACTGTTACGTCAGGACATGTAGCATCAATGGATACTAAGCCTTTTCGCTTCGCAATTTCACGAATTTCAGGTGAAACACCGTGCGCTGTGAAAATAACAGTGCCAGTTTCAACTTGTTCAATAATTTCTAAACGATTCTCGCCATCTAATGTGATGATGCCATCTTCTTCAAATGCATCCGTGACATGTTTATTATGCACAATCATACCTAAAATGTAGATAGGTCTTGGTAATGTTTTATCTAATGCGGCGTTTCGAGCGATGACCATCGCATCAACAACACCGTAGCAATAGCCACGTGGATTAATTTTTAATACTTGCATGGTTGTGACTCCTTTCAAGCTTACCTATCTACATTATAACGGACAAGAACGGCGAATACAAAGAAACCTTCATCTACATAGGCGGCTGGAAAATACGAGGCTTAGACGGAAGTGGGTTAGCTGGTGTATAGGATGTATTTTCTCGAGACGCTTTTCGACTTTTGCTAGAACCTCCTCCTCCGCTAGCTGCTGCTTCAGCTGCTACTGCTCCAGCCCCTGCGGCAGCTCCAGCAGCAGGAAGACCTTGAAACCCTTTATACAATTTTAAAAGTGATGGAATATTTTTCACCATTGGCATTGCTTGCTGAATGTAAGGCGTATATGTTTTCGCTGAGTTAAATAAGCTATTCGCCTGCTGCAAAAATGAACCTATTTTTGATGGCTCCTGCATAGATGGCATTGGCATTTGTCCTCCAAATGATCCTATTCCACTAGACATTGGAAAGCCACCCGGCATTCGTGCTTGATTTGGAAAGCCTCCGGGCGGGAAAAAGGACTGTGGTGACATCTGTGGAGGCATTTGCATTGGCATTTGCATCGGCATTTGCATGGGCATTCTTGGCATTCCCATGCCACCAGGATACATTGGGAACTGATAAGGTGGTCTAAATACCATAACGATCTCCTTTCAATAGTGATTTATCATTGATGACATACCTGATTATAAATATGATATGCAGAAGGGTAAGTTAGCGTTCGACACCCACAAATAAATAACTAAGGCGATTGTAAAAGTATCTCACTATAGCCTGTCAGGATTACTTATTTCATATGTAGTCAATAAGTGGTAAAAAATTCTTGAAAACTACACATTTTTTCACTCTTTCGGTCGATAAGAAAGGTATAATGTATCATTAAGTTTACAAAAAGATGATTTTGAAGTTACTAGATTAAAATAGCAGAGGGTAAAAATAGGGGGTATTCTGTGACAATTAAAGTGAGAAGTATAGTGTCGTTTGGTCTTATCGTCGTATTAGTTTTAGTGATGGGGATTTTTCAGCAACAAAATGCCAAATCCCAACTAGAGCAAGTTCATTTGATAAAAGAAAAAACACTTCAAACGACGTTATTAGCAGATGAAATGAAACTAGCAGTCGTACAGGTTCAGCAGTATTTGACGGATATTAGTGCCACAAGAGCACTTAATAATTTAGATGATGGATTTGAGCAAGCAGATAAATATAGCAAAATTTTTCATGAAAATTTGGAACAAGTGAAAAAAATGCATCCGGAAGAGCAGGAAAAATTAGATGCGATTAAAGTAGCGTTTGATGAGTATTATAGTTCAGGTCAGAAAATGGCCCATAGTTATATTCAAGGAGGGCCTGAGCTAGGGAATAAAATAATGCTGAAATTCGATACGACTTCAATTGAGATTAATGACAAAGTAGATTTGTTGCAACAAAAAAACATTACAGACACGCAAAGTTCATTAGCGCATGTTGAAAAGCTTATTGATAATAATAAGCAGTGGTTCTTATGGATGTTCTGTATTATTGCAATGATTTGTGTAGTAGTTGGGTTACTATTTGTACGTTCCATAATTGTTCCTGTCAATAAGTTAACTTCTGCAGCAAAGGTAATTGCTGAAGGAGACTTATGCCAAAAGGATATCGAAGTTAGAACGAAGGATGAAATTAAAGATTTGGCAGATTCTTTTAATTTGATGAAGTCTAATTTACATTCATTAATACATAGCATGACTGCAAATGTTGAGCATACAACATCAGCAGCTGAAGAGTTAGCAGTAAGTACAGATGAAATTTCAAATTCCTCTCATGATATTGCAAATCTTGTGGAGAAAATGGCAATTAGTGATAACCAAGCAGCTATTACTAGTCGTGAAAGTACGATAACAATGGATGAAACTGCCCAAGGTGTTCAACGTATTGCAGAGGCAACTCAAATGCTTCATTCTAAAGCAGTCGACACGCAATCTATTGCAAATAATGGTGAAAAAACGTTGCATGTCGCAGAAGACCAAATGTCGATTATCCAACAATCTTCTAATACAACAAATGAACGTATTAAGAAGCTAAGCACACAATCAGCTGAAATCGTTAATATTACAAAAGTAATTACTGAGATTACGGAACAAACAAATCTTCTAGCACTAAATGCTGCGATTGAGGCGGCTCGTGCAGGAGAGCATGGTAAAGGCTTCGCTGTAGTGGCAGATGAAGTACGTAAATTAGCAGAGGAATCCAAAGCATCTGCCAATCAAATAGTCGATGTAATAGCGCTTATTCAGCAAGAAACGAGAGAAGTAGAAAAGGCTGTAAGTGTAACTGTATTGAATGTGGATGAGGGTGTCACATTTATTCAGAATGCCCAAAATGCCTTTGAAGGAATTTTAAAATCGATTAGTGATATGACATCTCAGATTGAGGATGTGTCTGCTTCTACACAACAAATTTCTGCAAGTGTTGAAGAAATAGCAGCATCGGTCAATGATATGTCTACTACTTCCAGTAATACTGCACTACAATCTGAAACAATAGCATCGACAATAGAAGAGCAAGCTGCGACTATTCAAGAAATTAACGCTGTTGCAAAGGCATTAAGCGAAGAAGCGGTGTCCGTGAAGGAAGAAATCAATAAATTTAAAGTTTAAGGCTCATTACCAAAACGTGAGTTGTTTTTCGTTCCGCTATGGCTGATCCTCCAAGGAGTCGCCCAGCCGAAACGGAAATCAACTTATATATAGAATATACACTATAAAAATGTCATCACTAACTTTTGATGATGAAACATTTAAAATCGTTGGCTGTAAAGTAATCTTTCTCTAATACGTTTCTTAATACTTAAGCTTTAGAACAAAGAAAGTCCTCTATGTCTAAAAGTGCACAAAAAAGCGAGGTAATCTCCAACGAAATAACAGTTTGGAAATACCTCGCTCTATTTATTTAGTAGTAAAATCTTTCAGTTGAGAAGGAGGGGCACAAACGTTAGAGGAACAACTTTTCTGTAATGAGCATGATGCGCACTTGCCCTTCTTCTGCTTCTTAATGCTCTTATATAAGGTAATACCAGCATAGCCAAATATAATGCTACCGAGTAAGATATTAATTAATAAAGACATTCTATACACCCCACATCAATAAATTCCCAATACCATAAATCATAAGTGCAATTAGATATGCTACAACAAATGGATAGATAGTTGCGAATAATGTCCATTTCACAGACTGTGTTTCTCTTTTTATTGCACCTACTGTGGCTAAACAAGGCATGTACAGTAAAACAAAGGCCAAGAATGTATAAGCACTTAAAGCTGTAAAATGAGTTGTCATTGTAGATGATAAGACACCTTCACTTACGCCATAAATAATCGCCATCGTTGAAACAATCACTTCTTTTGCCAGGAATCCAGCAATTAGGGATGCACCGGCTTGCCATGTTCCAAAGCCAAGTGGGATAAACAACACACCGAAAGCGCCTCCAATAATTGCTAAAAAGCTATCATCCATATTGATATTAGCGCCATGTGGTCCTAAATAAGAAAGAAGCCAAATAATCACGGAACCGGCAAAGATTATAGTACCAGCTTTACGGAAAAATCCTTTTCCTTTTTCCCAAGTAGAACGCCAAAGTGTTTTTAGCTGTGGTACATGATAGGCTGGTAATTCAACAATAAAAACTGAAGTTTCATTTTTTAAGATCGTCATCGATAATAATTTTGTTACAATAAGCGCTACCACTATACCCATTACATATAGGGAGAATACTACTAAGGATTGATGTGCAGTAAAAAATGCTGCACCGAACAAAGCATATACAGGTAACCTTGCTGAACAGCTCATAAACGGAGCAACAAGAATAGTTAATAGTCGTTCTCTTGGCTGTTCAATTGTTCTCGCAGCCATTACACCCGGAACATTACATCCAAAGCTAACAATCATCGGAATAAAGGCCTTGCCGTTTAAGCCGAAAAATTCCATAAGGCGATCCATAACAACAGCAATTCTCGCCATATACCCGGAATCTTCTAATAGTGAAATAAAGAAAAATAGTACAAAGATTTGTGGAATGAACACTAAGACGCCACCAACCCCTGCAATGATCCCATCACATATTAAATTAATAATAAAAGGGGATGCACCAAATAGCTTCTAAGCCTTGCGTAACAGTATCTGTTAGCGGGCCGCCTACAAATCCATCCAGATAATCAGATATCGGGGTACCAATCCATGCAAACGTTGCCTGAAACATTAAAAACATAAGTGCTAAGAAAATTGGAATACCTAAAATCGGGTGTGTTAGAATTTTATCAATTTTCTCTGTCCATTGTGTTTCACTTTTCTCTTGTATGATTACTTCGCTGTAAATGTTAGCAATATATAAATCACGCTTTTTAGCAATAGCTTTATTTAATGGTTCACCTATTTGCTTCTCTAAAGCATCACGTACTGCAGCTAGCTGTTCAAAATATTCATTATCTTTCAAATAAGCATCAACAGCTTCATTCCCTAATAAAAATTGAATAGTACACCATCTTTTTTGTTCCTCAGGTATATGCTGTAATAATGCTTCAATTTTTGCGATACCTTCTTCAAGTAGGTCATCATAGGTTAATGTAAAATGTTGTTGGGTACGATCTGAGTCTTGAATCGCGGCATAAATACCTTCAACACCTTTCCCAGTACGAGCACTTATTGGAATAACAGGTACTCCCAAAGAACGCTGTAATTTCTCGACATCAATTGAAATGCCTTTCTTTTTTGCAACGTCTATCATATTTAAACAAACGAAAACAGGTTTTCTAAGTTCTAGTATATCTACAGTTAATTGCATATTTCGTTCGAAATTAGAGGCATCAATAATATTTAAAATTCCATCTACCTGATCTTCAAGTAAAAATGAAGTCACAACACTTTCATCTCTTGAAATCGGGTTAAGCGTATAGACACCAGGTAAATCAATAATTTCCTTTTGTAGTTTTTTTACTTGTCCTACTTTTTTTCAACGGTTACGCCACTCCAATTGCCAACGTATTCATATGAATTTGTTAACGTATTGAACAGTGATGTTTTACCGATATTGGGGTTTCCTATTAAAGCTAATCTACTCATAATTGTTCGACCTTTATATCCATTAAATCCTTTTTTCTAAGCCCGATTTTCTGTCCTTGACATTCTAAAATACAAGCGCCAGAAAACCATCCTTTTTGGACCATACAAACTTGACAGCCTTCCTTTATACCGAAAGCATTTAATCGTTTACATAAAAGAGTGTCAATTTGCTGAAGATCTTTCACTTTAACTTTTTCACCCAATTGAACCGCATGAAGGTTCATGAGATCTACCTACTTTCTTGTAGTGATAATCATTATCGGAAAAATCTTATCACTTTTTGGCGGGTCTATCAATAATAAGTTTACTATATAAAACAATACTATTTAGCAAAGTTAAAGACTTTTATTCTTCATGACAACGCAGCATTCTATACCCAACGCGGACATGTGTCTGGATTAACTTCGGGTTAGCTGGATTGTCCTCTATTTTCTTTCGAAGAGTAGCCATAAAAACTCTTAGACTGGGAACGTCCGATTGAAGTGCATTGTGCCAAATTTCCTTTAAAATAAAATTATGTGTTAATACTTTGCCGACATGCTTTGATAAAACAACCAAGAGCTTATACTCAATAGGGGTCAAATGCACTTCTTTACCATTTACAAACACAGTATTTGCCGCGTAGTTTATTTGTAAATGACCATTTACAAAGACAGAGGGTTCGTTTTCTAGCTGATGCTCGAACGACATTCTTCTCAAAGCTACTCGAATTCGGGCTAAAAGCTCTTCAACGCTGAAAGGCTTTGTAACATAATCGTCTGCTCCAGCATCTAAAGCATTGATTTTATCGTGCTCTTCGCCACGTGCACTAACTACGATAATAGGTGTTTGAGTCCAGCTTCTAATTTTCGTTATGAGCTCTACACCGTCTATGTCCGGTAGTCCTAAATCCAATATAAATACGTCTGGGTTCATGGCAAGAGCCTTTTGTAGAGCACTATTACCATCTCGTGCAATGTCGAATTCATACTGCTGAGTAGCTAATGTCATTTTAATTAAATTGCCAATGGCTATATCGTCTTCTACTACTAGAATTCGTTTATTCATCGAATTTCATTACTCCTTTTTCGGCTCTTTCCCATAACATGGATGGGAGTTATTTCTGTTCCTAATAGGCGATTACAAAGGAGGGCTGATCAGAATCCCGCCTATGACGTTGATCCCAAGAAGTCGCCCAATTTAATAAATGTCATCCTTAACTTTTGGTAAAGAGCTTTTTTTCAGTGAAAAATTAAAAATCGTTCCGTTTGGTTTATTATCTGAAACTGTTATTTCGCTCCCATGTAATTTTAAAATAGTTTGACATAGAGCCAAGCCTAAACCCAGGCCTCTTCGACTATCACTACGCTGTACTTTTCCAGTTGTAAATGGCTCAAAAAGGCTTCCTTTTATAGCATCATCAATACCAGGTCCATCATCAGAAATGCTGAAGTGTACTAAATGTTCAGATTCTTTTACCCGTATAGTAATAACACTACCTGATGGTGTATAGGTCAATGCATTATCAATAATATTAATGAGAACTTGAATAATAAGTCGCGCATCCATTAAAGCAAATACAAATTCAGGTTCAATTTGATAGGTTATTTCATGGGTATTATTTAGACGAACGACATGTGTTAGTGCCTCTTGAATAATTTCTTCTACTAGTTCCATTTGTAACTCTAAAGCAAATTGTCCATCTTCTAACTTAGACACAGCAAGTAAGTTTTCAACCATTTGTACAAGCCATTTGGAATTTTTATAAATATCCTCATATATTCTGCTTTTTTCATCCTCTCGAATTTGGGATGCATTTGATAGTAATATATCTGCATTACCAGAAATAGCAGTTAGCGGTGTTCTTAAATCATGAGAAACTGCACGCAAAAGGTTTGCTCGTATTTGTTCCATCTCAGCTTCTCTAGCTACTTCTTCATTGAGTTTTTGTAAATACCATTTATCAAGTGCGAATGAAAAATCATTGATAATGGCATGCAAAATATTTCGTTCAAATGCAGGTAACGGTGATTGCTTTGACAGTGCAATACCAATCACGCCCTTAACACGCCCGTTTGAAATAACCGGTACGTAGTAGGCATTCACTTCGGGAAATATATCAGTGGACACACCTGCTACATGCTTATTATTGATAACCCAGCTTACTACACCATGTTCATTCGGATTCTCAAAGAAGGAAGCTATTTTATTATTTTCAATACTAGATATGCTCTCAGCTCGGAAAAAAAATGAGTTCTCAATTAAATTATTTTCTATTTCAAAAAATTGTACGGGTCTTTCTACTAACTTAACGATTTGTGACATGCCTTCCGTAATAATTTCTTCTATCGATTTAGCATGTTGAAGCCTGCGATTCGTATCAAGGAGCACTTCCATTCGATAAGATTTACGAACAGCTACAATGGTTTGCTCCTTTATTTTTTTTGTTAAGCTACTTGTAATCACTCCTGAAAGGAACATGATAACAAAGGTCATCGGATAGTCGCGATGATAGGCGTTAAATGAAAAACGTGGTTCTGTAAAAAAGTAATTAAAAAGCAGTACGGCTATGATGGAGCTAATAATGCTCATCATCCATCCTGATGACCAAATGGCAAGAATTAAGACACCTAAAATGTAGATAGTGATGATGTTCGAGTCGCTTACACCAATTCTGTAAAAATATAGCCCAACAACTGAGACGATGCCAAATACTATAGCCATTTTTAATAAGTCAAGCCATTCAAATGACAACTTATTTTTTACAGTAGGGAAGTAGAATTGTTCGTTTTCCTGATCAGGCACTATGTGAATTGCTAAATTCGGTACAAATTCGTTGAGCCGATCACTAATTTTTGTACTTGGTCGCCACCATTTTTTTCTCATACTAGTTCTACCGATGACTAATTTGGTGACACCACTAATTTGTGCATAGTTGGCAAGGGCAGCAGCTACATCATCTTCTTGAACTATTACGACATGGCCGCCAAGCTGTTCAACAAGTTTCAGATGTTGCTGAAGTCGTTCTGAATTTGCGTTATTTTTATTATGCTCCTGTACGTTTTGTACATAAAGAGCGGTGAATTTTCCATGTAATGCCTGTGCAAGTCGAGCGGCAGTTCGAATAACCTTAGCATTAGTGGGAGAGCTACTAATACCAACAAGTAAATGCTCTTCGATTTGTACAGGATTTTTCATAGATTCACTGCTGTTTACCTGCTTATAGTTAATCGTATCTGCAGCTCTTCGTAGTGCAATTTCTCGAAGTGATACTAAATTCTGTTTGCGAAAAAAAGATTGCACTGCTTTTTCAGCTTGTTGTTTTACATAAATTTTACCTTCTTGTAGGCGCTGAATTAACTCATCTGGTTCAATATCGACAATTTTTATTTGTGCAGCTTGATCAATTAAATAATCTGGAATACGCTCCCGTACTTTTATTCCGGTTATTTCCTCTACAATATCGTGTAGACTTTCAATATGTTGAATGTTTACTGTTGTATAGACATGAATGCCCTTTGCAAGTAATTCCTCTACATCTCCAAAACGTTTCTTGTGACGCATCGTTGGAACATTAGTGTGTGCCAATTCATCAATAAGGACAATTTCCGGTTTACGCTTCAGTACTTCATCAATATCTAATTCCTGAAAAGGTTTACCCTTATAAATTATTTTTTTCGTAGGGATTTGTTCAAGTCCCTCAAGTAAAGCTAACGTATCTGGACGAGGATGTGGTTCTACATAGCCAACTACCACATCTTTACCAAGTTTTTGTGCTTGATGTGCTGCATCTAGCATTGCATAAGTTTTACCTACTCCAGCAGCATAACCAAGAAAAATCTTTAACTTCCCTACAAATTGTTCTTCCTGTTGAAGCCTCGCTAAAAACGTCTCTGGAGTTGGACGTGTATTTTCCATCCTCTTTCACCTCATTTGTATTATAGCGCTATCTTCCATTAAGAAAGTATTAAGATTTTCTCTCTTTATAGTTTCTTAATAGAAAAAACGATTTCCTAACACTACATTAATTTGAAAGTCAGTATGATGAGAGCATCCAAAAGAGAGAAGGGGTGTTTCGAATTGATGGACTTTTATATGACTGGCGTACTCATCATAAGCTTTGCGTGTCTTTATGCGTTAACCGCATGGTGCTTTAAGCTAGTCGAAGAGAAGTAAGGGGGAATAACAGGCGTATTGATTAAGAAAATGTAGGTTTAATTATTGGCTGATAAAAGAATGTTATTGTTGATATTTTGCTCATGTAAACCCATTTTAACTGATTGTAGCGTAGGGCTACTCGACTCCCGCGGGAAAGCGAGACCCTGCACGGAGCGAATGTTTTCTGTGCGAAAGCGAAGCGTCAGCGACAAAAAGAGTAGCCCGTAGCGGAAATCAGAGCCTTCTAAATAAGTAGAGTGGGTAAAAATGGTTAATCAACACATTAGGGGGAATAAAAATGTGGATTATTATGGGGATTGTACTTGTGTTCCTTTTCGGTTATCTAGGGTATGCATTACTTTATCCTGAAAACTATTAATAGGCTAGTAGGAGGTATTGCGGTATGTGGCAAATTGCCATCGTATTAATTATTTATTTACCGATCGTTATTTTAACTGGGCACTATCTATTTCGGGTGACAATGCAACAAAAAACATGGCTTGATCCAATAATGGATAGATTTGATGCCGTTATTTATAAATTAAGTGGCATTAAGCAAGTGGATATGACTGGTAAACAGTATGTACTTTCATTAATTTTGTCGAATGCTTTTATGGTTTTTATTGGATATATTCTATTGCGCATTCAAGCTATGCTGTTTTTAAATCCAAATAATATTGACAATATGGAAGCAACACTTTCGTTTAATACCATTATTTCATTTATGACGAATACGAATCTTCAACATTATAGTGGCGAATCAGGACTTAGCTATTTATCACAAATGTTAATCATTATCTTTATGATGTTTACATCTGCAGCTACTGGATATGCCGCTTGTATGGCGTTCTGCCGCCGCCTTGTTGCTAAAACTGATACTATAGGGAATTTCTTTATAGATTTTGTTCGTGTTATTACACGTGTGTTAATGCCTTTATCTATTGTTGTTGCCATTATTTTAGTATCTCAAGGTTCTCCGCAAACCTTAAGTGCGAATCAAACTGTTCAAACAATAGAAGGTAAAGTTCAAGATATTGCACTTGGGCCTGTAGCTTCTCTTGAATCCATTAAGCATATAGGCACTAATGGTGGTGGTTTTAATGGAGCGAATTCAACGACGCCTTTTGAAAATCCAACGGTCATTTCTAATATTGTGGAAATGCTATCTATGATGTTATTACCTGGTGCTTGTGTAGTTGCATTTAGTTTAATGGTCGCACATAGAAAAGAGAAAACGATATTCGGCAAACAAGGTCTATCCATTTTTGTGGCGATGAGTGTGCTGTTTCTAGTCGGATTGGTGACTGTGTATGTGGCTGAGAGAGCGGGTAATCCAATCATTAGTGAGCTCGGAATTTCGCAGGAGCTTGGAAGTATGGAAGGAAAAGAGATGCGCTTTGGGGTAGCTCAATCAGCGTTGTTTACAACAGTGACTACTGCTTTTACAACGGGATCTGTTAACAATATGCATGATACATTAACACCGCTTGGTGGTCTTATCCCAATGTTTAATATGATGCTGAATGTTGTGTTCGGAGGCAAAGGAGTCGGCCTGATGAACATGATGATGTATGTGCTACTGACGATTTTCATCGCCTGTTTAATGATTGGTCGAACACCTCAGTTTTTAGGCAAGAAAATTGAGGAAAAGGAAATGAAATTAATTGCTCTTTGTATCTTAATCCACCCTGCTATTATCCTACTATTTTCAGCACTTGCAGTTACAACAACAGCAGGGGTAGCGGGTATAACGAATCCAGGTGCACATGGTTTATCCCAAGTTTTATATGAATTTGCATCGGCCTCTGCGAACAACGGCTCAGGTTTTGAAGGACTAGCTGACAACTCAACATTTTGGAATGTGACGACAGGACTTGCCATGTTCTTTGGACGGTATTTGACGATCATTATTCAACTAGCCATAGCGTCTTTACTTGCTAAAAAAATGTTTCATAGTGATTCGGTGGGCACATTGAAAACAGATAATACAATTTTTACATTTTTACTTGTTGCTATCGTTTTAATGATTGGTGCTCTTACGTTTTTACCAGCATTAGCACTTGGGCCAATTACAGAGCACTTACAACTTTATCTTCATTCAGCTTAAGACTCCTACCTTTAATGTGGTGAGATGAATTTGAAAGGAATAAATGTGCGTGCACAATTCAAAATCCGGACGCATTGTTTATCTGCAGCGAAAGCAAAGCGTCAGCTACAATTACGCCAAGGCGAAATTGATTTTTAATAAGGAGAGACACTTATGGAAACAGCAAGAAAAAGTTTTATTACGGGCACTATGTTTAAAAGCTCTATGATAGACGCTTTAAAGAAGTTTAGCCCAGCATATATGGTGAAAAATCCTGTTATGTTTGTAGTAGAAATAGGGTTTATGTTCGTACTGTTATTAACACTTTTTCCGAATATATTTGGTAACGAGGTTGGAGAACATGACCGATTGTATAATGCGATTGTCGCTGTCATTCTTTTTGTTACCATTCTATTTGCTAATTTTGCCGAGTCGATTGCAGAAGGACGGGGGAAGGCACAGGTTCAAACTTTAAAAAAGACGAAAACAGTGACACAGGCTCGTGTTTTGCTTAGTGATGGTTCTGAAATACTTAAACAGGCACATGAGTTAAAAAAGGGCGATATCGTTTTAGTTCAAGCAGGAGAGGTTATTCCAAATGACGGGGAAGTCAGAGATGGGATTGCAACAGTAGATGAATCGGCAATAACGGGTGAATCTGCTCCTGTTGTAAAGGAGCGAGGTGGTGATTTTTCATCAGTGACAGGTGGCACGACGGTTACGAGTGATTGGCTGATGATCGAAATTACTTCGATGCCAGGGGAATCGTTTTTAGATAAAATGATTACGCTCATCGAGGGAGCCAGTCGTAAAAAAACGCCAAATGAGGTAGCGCTCAACACACTTTTAGTAAGCTTAACAATTATTTTCTTATTAGTTGTTGTGACACTCTATCCAATGACAACTTATTTAAATGTTCCGATTTCTATCGCAACATTAATAGCCCTGACAGTTTGTTTAATTCCTACAACAATAGGAGGATTATTGTCGGCAATCGGTATTGCAGGAATGGATAGGGTTACACAGTTTAACGTTATTGCGATGTCTGGAAGAGCCGTAGAGGCGTGTGGAGACGTGGATACTTTAATATTAGATAAAACTGGAACGATTACTTATGGCAATCGCATGGCAGCTGAATTTCTCCCAGTAAAAGGGGTGGAAAGTAAAGATTTGATTCAAGTTGCATGGCTTAGTTCTTTAACAGATGATACACCTGAAGGAAAATCAATTTTGTCACTTGCTTGTGAATTAGGAGTGAATACTGACGACGAAGAAAACATTATCAAGTCAAGCGAACATATTCCATTTACCGCACAGACACGCATGAGCGGATTGGATATGAAGGATGGTACAAAAATTCGAAAAGGAGCCTACGATACAATAAAAAAAGAAAGTATGAATGCAGGTCATGGCATTCCTACAAATATGGAACAGCTGATTCAGCAAGTATCTTCTGTTGGTGGAACACCGCTTGTAGTAGCGTTAAACGATAAAATTTTAGGTGTTATTTATTTAAAGGATGTCGTAAAGGCTGGACTCAAGGACCGCTTTGATCAGCTTCGAGCAATGGGTATTAAAACAATCATGTGTACAGGAGATAATCCGCTAACTGCAGCAGCTATCGCAAAGGAAGCTGGAGTAGATAGCTTTATTGCAGAAAGTAAGCCAGAAGATAAAATTCAAGTTATTAAAGATGAGCAAGCACAAGGTAAAGTTGTAGCTATGACTGGTGACGGCACGAATGATGCGCCAGCACTGGCACAGGCGAATGTAGGGCTTGCCATGAATTCAGGAACGAATGCAGCGAAGGAAGCTGCTAATATGGTCGACTTAGATTCAAATCCAACTAAAATTATTGAAGTTGTAGAAATTGGGAAGCAATTGCTGATGACTCGAGGTGCCTTAACAACATTTAGTATTGCAAACGATATCGCAAAATACTTTGCCATTATCCCAGCTATGTTAATGGTTGCTGTACCTGAGATGAGTGCATTAAACATTATGAATCTCAATTCACCTACAAGTGCGATCATTTCTGCTTTAATTTTTAATGCGGTCATTATTCCATTGTTAATACCAATTGCAATGAAAGGCGTCAAGTATAAGCCGATGAGTGCTGCAAAATTATTAAATAAAAATTTACTTGTTTATGGCGTAGGCGGTATTATTGCTCCCTTTATTGGTATTAAGTTGATTGATCTATTAGTTGGGCCACTATTCCATACGTTTGGGTTATAGGAGGAAGCTACATGCGAAAATTTTTTGAGAACTCAAAGCAAGCAATACTCATCACACTAACTATGTTTGTTTTATGTGGTTTTATATACCCATTTGCAGTGACTGCATTAGCCCAAGGGTTATTTCATCATAAAGCAAATGGTAGTTTAATAGAGACGGATGGTGAAGCTGTCGGCTCAGAATTAATCGGTCAAGCTTTTACGGCACCAGAATATTTCTGGGGGCGTGTCTCATCTGTTAACTATAATGTTTATATGAAAGAGGATACGATACCAGACGAAAAGGGGCGGGTGAATTATAGTGGTGTAAGCTCTGGAACGTTTAACTATGCACCATCTAATCCAGAATTGAAAAAACGGATAGAAGCAGATATCGAGAAGTTTTTACTAGCAAACCCATCCGTAAAACGACAAGATATACCTGCTGATTTAATGACCGCTTCAGGTTCAGGATTGGATCCACATATCAGTGTGAAGGCTGCAGAAATACAAGTCGAACGTATTGCCCAAGCAAGTGGGCTTTCGAAGGATGAGATTGAAAAAATTATAGAAGCAAATACAGAAAAACGTTCGTTGGGGATTTTTGGAGAAAGTAAGGTGAACTTCCTTATGGCTAATTTGGATATTATGAAAAAAATGGAGGGAAAAGAGGCTCATCAATAAAAGTTGGGATGGGACTTATGCTAAAACGTATGCCATGAAAAATTGATCTTCATTACGACTGGGCGACTCCTCGGAAGCCCCCAGGAAGCTTTGCTCTGTGCGAAAGCGTAGTGTTAACGTAGCAGCAACAAAGCGCCTAGTCGGAACGGAAATCAACCCTACGTTATGAGAATGAACAATATAGGGGAAACAAATTTTAACAAATCAAAAACAGGTAGAGAAACTATTTTCTCTACCTGTTTCACTATATATTAAGCTTGTGAATTTACAAGAATTTTAATATGGTTTCGCTCTTTCATTAGTACTTCAAAGCCTTCTGTTACGACTTCCTCAAGAGCAATTCGTTTTGTCACAAGTTTTTCAGCAGGGAAGTAGCCTTGTTTCATTAATTCCATAACTGCTGGGAAAATATCGCGATAAGCAATAATACCTTTTACAGAACGCTCTGATAGTACGATATTATTAGGTAGAATAGAAGCGTCTGTTTCCCAAATAGAAACGATAATTGTTTCACCTTCAAATGTTGTTGAATCAATCGCTTGCTGCAATACAACAGGAACACCTGTAACTTCAAATGCAACATCTACGCCACCATTTGTTAATTCATGTAGACGAGCTACTGCATCCTCATCTTTAGGGTTAATAACAGCTGTAGCGCCAAGCTCTAATGCTTTAGCAGCACGCTCTGCTGAAAGTTCTACCGCATAAATTTCCGCTGCTCCAGCTGCTCGCAATGCCTCGATAACTAGAAGACCGATTGGCCCAGTACCAAAGACAGCTGCTGTATCACCAGCTTTTAGTTTACTTTGACGAACTGCATGTAATGCTACTGCCGCTGGTTCAACAAGTGCACCTTGTTCATAGGAAAGACCCTCGGGCATTTTGTGTACCATTTTTTCATCTACCATTGTATATTCAGAGAAACCTCCGCCACCGCCAGAAAGACCGTGGAATCCTAAATGCTTACAAATATTATATTTTCCTTTTTTACAAGCGGCACATTCGCCACATGCAAGAATAGGTTCTACAACGACAGGATCTCCAACTTGTACCTTTGAAACACCTTCGCCAATTTCTACTACTTCACCAGAAAACTCATGGCCCATAACAATTGGCGCAATATCTTTACTTACATAGTGAGGTTGTTCCACTGGAATGAATATTGGGCCAGCTGCATATTCATGTAAATCACTACCACAAATCCCTGTCCAATGTACTTTAATTTTTACTTTTCCAGGTGCGATTACTGGTTCTTCAATGTTTTCTACACGGATGTCTTTTGCTTTATACCATCTTGCTGCTTTCATGATAAGTCAACCTCCTCTAGTATCTTACATCTTTATCGTAACATATGGTAATTCTGTAAGGCATTAGTTAACAATGAATTGACATAAAAAATACTTATTCATAGCTCCTTCTAACAGCATTAGGTGGGTTCAGCTTGTCGACAAAATAATAAATATAAAATAAGTGTCTTATGTGTTGATTAACCATTTTTATACATTTGAATTAATTCGAGTAACCCTACGCTACAATCAGTTAAAATTGGGAATATATTAGCGAAATAGAAACAAAAAACCCTTTTATCGGAACAATTTTAAGATTTATCGGAACCTTTTCGAGATATATCGGAACAATTCTAAGATTTGTCGCCCTAATTTTCAAACTTATCGCCCAACTTTAATTCACCTCAAAAATACACCTATTTTTAAAAAGCACACCTGATAAAGTGTCTCAAAAAACAAAGGTTAATTTTTACTCCAAGTGGCTGATTTCCGTAAGAGTCGCCGCCCTCAGCGAAAAATCAACGGTTCTTCATCATTAGTACGAGTACCAAACTGAATCAAAATAGTATTAAAATTAACATACTAAAAATATCTAGACTAAATTATTATGGTAGCTCACCATAGAGAAAATCTCCTCAAAAAATAGGAATATCAAGGTCTTACAATTAAATTACCTTACAGCTTTATGCAATTAGGAGTAGCGTTTGTTTACAGGTCTGAGTGCAATTTTTATTGCATATTCACAGTATTTCGAGTAACTTTGATAAGGGCTTTGCTACAGCCATGATAAAAATTAAAAATTATGTTCATGCTTTAGATAATAGGACGTTAATATACCTCATGCGTGTTGATTAGGAAAATATAGATTTATTATTGACTGATAAAATTTTTTTTGTTGATATTTTGCTTATGTAGTCCATTGTAGTTGGGCTACTCGACTCAGTGGGAAGACAAGTAGCCCAGCGGTTATCAGAGCCTTTCAATTAGGGTGGATAAAACGCTTAATTAACACACCTGAATATACCTAAAAGTTGAATCATGATACAATGTGAAAGATGTTAGGAGGAACGAATTATGTCAAAATATACTGATTATAATTTTCAGCCATTTTTGCAGGACGCAATTGCAGAACTTGGCTTTACAGAACCAACGCCGATTCAAAAGGAAATCATTCCGCTATTATTAAAAGGAAAAAGTGCAATCGGACAAGCGCATACAGGAACAGGAAAAACACATAGTTTTTTAATTCCAATAGTGCAACGAATTAATGCTGATAAGCAGGAAGTACAAGCTGTTATTACGTCACCTACACGTGAGCTTGCACAACAAATTTTTGATGCGTTAAATCAATTAATAGAAGGAACAACAATTCAAGCGAAATTATTTATTGGAGGTACGGACAAACAACGCTCCATTGATAAGTTAAAAACACAACCACAAATTGTTGTCGGAACGCCAGGACGTATTCGTGATCTCGTTTCAGCGCAAGCGTTATTTGTGCATACGGCGCCAATTTTAGTTGTCGATGAGGCAGATTTAGCCTTCGATATGGGCTTTATAGAGGAAATCGATGGTTTTGCTTCCCAAATGCCAGAAAACCTTGAAATGTTTGTATTCTCAGCAACAATTCCAGAAAAGCTTCAGCCTTTCTTAAAAAAATATATGGAAGCACCTGTTCATATCCATATGAACGATAAACGTCCGGTCGCAGAAGGAATTGACTTTGTGCTTGTACCAGTGCGTTCGAAATCACGTAACAAACGTTTGTTGGAAGTTATTGAAGGGATCAATCCATTTTTAGCTGTCATTTTCACTAACACACGTAAAACTGCAGAGCATGTTGCAGGCTACTTAAATGAAAACGGGATTCGCTGTGGTCAAATACATGGTGATTTAAGTCCGCGTGATCGTAAGAAGATGATGAAGCAAATTCGAGATTTGGATTATCAATATATCGTTGCAACAGATCTTGCAGCGCGTGGTATCGATATTCAAGGGATTTCACATGTCATTAACTACGAAATTCCAGAGGACTTAGAATTCTTTGTTCATCGTGTGGGACGTACAGCCCGTGCAGGTAATAAAGGAACTGCTATCACATTATTTGAGCCATCAGATGAAGATGCAGTAGTACGTGTTGAGAAAATGGGTATTCCATTTGTTCAAAAAGACGTGAAAAATGGCGAATGGTCTGAATTAAAAGAGCGTCATGCACGTAAAAATCGTGTGAAGCATGAAAATGAAATCGATGCAAAAGCTAAATCATTAGTACGTAAGCCGAAAAAAGTAAAACCAGGCTATAAACGTAATATGAAATGGGAAATGGACAAAATTAAAAAGCGTGAACGTCGCTTAAAAGCTCGCGGTAAAAAATAAGGAGGCTTTCAAATGCTACTTGGATCACATGTTTCAATGAGTGGAAAAGAAATGCTGCTCGGGTCAAGTAAAGAGGCTCTTTCGTATGGGGCAAATACCTTTATGATTTATACAGGAGCACCTCAAAACACTCGTCGTAAGCCAATTGCTGACCTTAATATTATGAACGGTTTACTACACATGAAAGAGCATGGCATGACAAATATTGTTGTTCATGCTCCATACATTATTAATATTGCAAACACAGAAAAACCTGAAACTTTCCGTCTAGGTGTAGATTTTTTACAAACTGAAATCGAACGAACAGCGGCGTTGGAAGCAACACAAATTGTGTTGCATCCGGGTGCCCATGTTGGCGCGGGAGCAGACGCAGGGATTGCCAAAATTATTGAAGGTTTAAATGAAGTACTGTCACAGGATTACCCGGTACAAATCGCATTAGAAACAATGGCGGGAAAAGGAACTGAATGTGGTCGTTCTTTCGAAGAGCTTGCGAAAATTATAGATGGTGTAACACATAATGAACGTCTTTCAGTATGCTTTGATACGTGCCATACGCATGATGCTGGTTATAATATTGTAGAAGATTTTGATGGCGTCTTAAATGAGTTTGATAAATTAATAGGTGTTGACCGTATCAAAGTCCTGCATATCAACGATTCTAAAAATGTTCGCGGTGCAGGAAAAGACCGTCACGAAAATATTGGCTTCGGTCATATTGGCTTTGATGCATTAAAGTATGTTGTCCATCATCCGCAATTAATGGAGGTTCCTAAAATCCTAGAAACACCATTTGTCGCATTAAATAGTGATGCCAAATCAAAATCGGCTCCTTATAAACATGAAATTGAAATGCTTCGTAATGGAGAGTATAAACCAGAGTTAATCGACGCTCTAAGAGGATAGAATAAATAAGCCCGAAATCAGCTGCATGAATACTGATTTCAGGCTTATTTTATTTTTATTTAGTAAAAGTAATTGTAGCTAAAGTGCAATGTCAGCTATAAGTACACAAAGATGAAATTGATTATTTCGTAAACAATGCAATTAGTTGTCTGGAACGCTTTCTACCTAAAACAGCTTCAACCTCTACAAGAATATCTTTTGGAATACCTAAAAAAAGCCATGAAAATGAGAATTGCTCCAAATAAGGCCGGAGTTTTTTTACTTCAGAAGTAGTAATTTCAAACCCTTCAGAACGTGCAATCGCAACGATTTCCTTATCACTACTTTGTGTTAATTGCTGTAAAAATTGAATACTCAAAGCTAATCCTCCTTTTAAAGTTGTTTATTTTTTAAAACAAAATCATTCTTGTGAACGTCGTGACAGCTATGAAATCCTTCACAATAAAATCTTATTTTCTGGCCATCACCAAAAGTTGTGGATACCATTTGTTAAAACGTATGCCATGGATATAAGTTGATTGGAGTGGAGACTGACGCGCCCAGTAGGAACGAAAAATCAACCACACGTTATGATGATCTTATTTTCTTTACAAAAACTGTACTTTCATTTATACTTACAACTTGTTAAATCGTAATGATTTTGAATTAGAAAGAAGAGAACATACATGAAAGAATCATTAATTGATATTGAAAACGTGTCATTTCAATATGACTATACACAAGTATTAAAAAATATCTCTTTCCGAGTGGAAGAGGGAGATTTTTTAGCACTTCTAGGTCCGAACGGTTCTGGGAAATCTACATTATTAAAAATTATTTTAGGGTTACTAAAACCAATGTCTGGAGAAATTAAACTATTTGGTGAACCAAGTACAACTTTTAAGCATCGTGAATGGATTGGGTATGTGTCACAAAAATCGAATGCCTTCAATTCAGGGTTTCCAGCAACCGTACAAGAGGTTGTGAAAAGTGGATTATCCAAAAAATTAGGCTTATTTAAAAGACCTGGACGAGATGCAAAGGAAAACGTCTTAGAAGCATTAAAAGCTGTTGGAATGGAAGCATTTATGAATCGTAATATTGGAGAGTTATCTGGTGGGCAACAGCAACGTGTCTTTATTGCAAGGGCATTAGTTAGTGAACCGAAGCTATTAATATTAGATGAACCAACTGTCGGCATTGATCACGAGAATGTGCAGTCCTTTTATGATATGCTGGCGAAATTGAATCGGGAACAGGGAATTACAATGATTCTTGTTACACACGATGTGGATACAGTGTCCAATCGTATCAGTCATGTAGCATGTTTAAATCAAACTATCCACTTCCACGGTTATAAAAATGAATTTGATACAATTTCTCACGATGCGCTTGATGCTTGGTACGGTCATTCCGTGAGAAAGATTCACTAGAAGGAGAAGGCTAATGATTGAAGCAATATTTAACTATGAATTTTTACAAAATGCCTTTTTCTCTGGGCTAGTTATTGGCATATTGGCACCGCTGCTAGGTGTTTTTATTGTCGTTCGAAGGCTCTCACTTATTGCTGATGCCTTATCACATGTGACACTGGCAGGTATAGCGGGAAGCTTATATATCAGTCAATCTGTTACAGCCTTGGCAATGCTAAATCCAATTTACTTAGGTATACTGGCTTCTGTCAGCGGTTCCATTTTAATTGAGCGTCTAAGACGTGTATATAAGCACTATGAAGAACTTGCTATTCCCATTATTATGTCAGGTGGGATTGGTATTAGTGCAATCTTTATCTCGCTTGCAAGCGGCTTTAGCACGGATTTAATGAGCTATTTATTTGGTTCAGTGTCAGCTGTATCACGTCAGGATTTATGGGTAGTAGTAGGAATTGCTGTTGTTGTCGCTATCTTTTTGTTTATATTTTTCAAGGAACTCTTTGTTTTATCTTTTGACGAGGAATATGCAAAAGCTAGCGGTCTGCCTGCACGTTGGATTCATCTCTTATTTATGATTATTACAGCACTTGTTATTGCTGCAAGTATGCGCATCGTTGGTATTTTACTTGTATCATCACTTATGACGTTACCAGTAGCTGCTGCAATGCGACTTGCAAAGGGCTTTAAGCAAACAATCATCTATGCAATTGTCTTTGGCGAAGCGGCTGTGTTAATCGGTTTAGTTAGTGCTTTCTATTTAGATTTAGCACCTGGTGGTACGATTGTCGTTACTTCTATCTTAATTTTATTACTTGTTATCCTAGTGAAGAAATTAGTATTTAAAATGGCTGCAAAACAGGGGGAGGTAGCGCAGTGAACGTTTCTAAAGCGTGGGGAATTTTAAAAGAAAACGGCTATAAAAAAACAGATAAGCGGGAGTTAATATTAGATATGTTTGCAGCAACAGATAAATATTTAACTGCTCGAGATTTATTAGGTGTTTTGAAAAAAGATTTTCCGGGTATGAGTTTCGATACGATTTATCGCAACCTTTCAACGTTTGTGAAGCTAGGAATACTGGATGAAACTGAGTTATCAGGGGAGCGGAATTTCCGTATGCATTGTGAGTCTGAACATCATCACCATCATTTTATTTGTATGGATTGTGGCAATGTTAAGGAGCTAAATCTCTGCCCTATGGAAATGCTTGGAGAAAAGCTGCCAGACTATGAAATTGAAAACCATAAATTTGAGATTTACGGTAAATGTCCCGAGTGTAAACCTGAAGCTTTGTAAAATTTGAGATGATAATACTTAAAGGAAGGGGTAATTCCAAGTGAGGTTTCACTAGGAATTACCTCTTTTATCGTAACTATGTTGTTCTACTAGGAGCTTCAATGCTTCGACTTTTATTGCTCTTATGATATGAAAAGATATATCGTGGGAATTTGCCCTCTATCGCAAATAATAAAAAAGACGAATGATTTTAAATAAATCATTCGTCGATTTTTTTATTATTGATGTTTTTGTTGGAATTCTACCATAAAGTCACGTAAAGCTTCACAAGTCTCTAACGGTACAGCATTATAAGTAGAAGCACGGCAGCCTCCTACAGAACGGTGTCCATTAAGTCCAACAAAGCCTGCTGCTTTTGCTTCAGCAAGGAATTGTTTTTCAAGTTCCTCATCAGTAACACGGAAAGTGATGTTCATTAAAGAACGGCTTTCTGGTGTTGCATGGCCTTTATAAAATCCGTTGCTATTGTCAATGGCATCATAAATGACTTTTGCCTTTAACTCATTGTGCTTCTCAATTTCTGCAACGCCGCCTTTTGATTCTACCCATTTTAATACTTCACCTAGCATATAGATACCGAAAGTTGGTGGCGTATTGTATAAAGAGTTGCTATCAGCATGCGTTGAATATTTTAACATTGTAGGAATGTTATTATTCGCATTCTCTAATAAATCTTTGCGAATAATAACTACTGTTACCCCAGATGGACCAAGATTTTTTTGAGCTCCTGCATAAATAAGACCAAATTTACTTATATCAACTGGTTTAGAAAGAATATCACTAGACATATCCGCGATTAACGGTACATTGCCTGTTTCAGGGAATTCCTTCCATTGTGTACCGTAAATCGTATTGTTTGAAGTAATATGCAAATATGCATCCTCTTCATTGAATTGAATATCCGCTAAAGCTGGGATATTACGGTATTTATTTTCTTTTGTACTCGCAGCTTCTACAGGCGTACCAAATAATTTAGCCTCTTTGATTGCTTTTTCAGACCATGAGCCTGATAATACGTAGCTTGCTTTTTGATCTGCTTGAAGGAAGTTCATTGGAATCATCGTAAATTGAAGACTAGCTCCACCTTGTAGGAAAAGGACTTCATAGTTTTCTGGGATAGCATAAAGCTTTTTCAATAAAGCAATTGCTTCATTATGTACTTCATCGAAAATGGCACTACGGTGGCTCATTTCCATAATAGACATGCCTGAGTTACGGAAGTTTACTAATTGTTGTTGGGCTTTTTCTAATACTTCTAGTGGTAGGGCAGATGGTCCTGCGTTAAAATTGTATGCACGTTGTGTCAAAGTGGTACACTCCTTGTTTTGTTTTATAAGGCTAAACCTTATTCATAGGTTATTTAGTTCCTACTAATTGATTGTTGAATCTATCATGCTTTTACAGTCAGTTTAATATCATCTAGCAAAATTTTTCATGTAAGAACTTAGAAATAGATACTGACTATTAAAGCGGATAAAAGCACTTTACTGGATTATAACTCAATTTTCAAGAGAAAAAATAAAATTCTCACTATTCGAGCAGAATAATGACAGGCTCGCAACAAAATGTACAAAATTGAGTTAAATTTATAATAGATATTGAAGATTAAACACGAACAAATAGACATTTAGATATGTTAATAAGAGTTAATACTTCGTGATTTAATATATTGGTTAATCGGTGGAATTACAAAATGTTCGTGTTTGTTTATGTGTGGAATAAATCCTCCCCAAATATGTACTCACTTGCATATTCCTCCTCGGAAGGACACATTTCGTGGGTGAGGTCTGAGCCCAGAGAGGGTGTAGATGAAACATCGTGAGGGGGAGCATGCTGAAAGGACGATATTTTTCTAACCTCTCACAAAAACCAGTAATTTTCGGTATAATGAACTGTGAATACGGATTTAAGGGGTGTTTTAATGTATACAATAGATGAGGCATGTTTAGTTGTCGTTGATGTACAAGGGAAGTTAGCGACAATTGTTGATGAAAGCGAATCGGTGATTGAAAATGTGGCCAAGCTGGTACAAGCTATGGAAGCATTGGAGATACCGATTTTATGGCTTGAACAAAATCCTAGTCGTTTAGGTGGGACAGCGTTAGAGATTACTCAGCATATTAAAGGGCAACAACCTATCGCTAAATTGGCTTTTAGTGCGTGCCAGGAACAAGAGTTTGTAGATGCATTGAAGGCAAGTGGTCGTTCTCAATTTATCGTGACAGGTATCGAAACACATATTTGCGTCTACCAAACAGCTCGACAGCTAAAAGAGCAAGGGTTTGAGGTTGAAGTGGTTGCAGATGCAGTGTCGTCTCGTACAAAGGGCAATAAAGAGGTAGGACTTGAGAAGATGAAGGCTCTTGGAATTTTACCAACAAGCGTGGAAATGATTTTATACGAGTTATTACAGCGTGCAGATCATCCACATTTTAAAACAGTGTTACAACTCGTTAAATAACAAAAAAACTCATCATAACGATGAGTTTTTTGTTATTAAGCAGGCATGTCAGTCGGTGTTGGTTTTGCGTAGCCTTCTTTATAGTTATTATCAATTGTTTGACGAATTTCTTTGATGTCCATACCATCTTTATGCATCTTTGCAGACTGTACAGCAATTTCTAGGCAAACGAGACAACGGGTACCGTGATCATCCCAGACAATTGTTCCATCCTCTCGTTTTTCTTCAATAAAGCAGTTTAAATTGCTTTTATGTCCAGCTGATTCGCCACAGCCACAATAGCAGGGCATCCACTCTAAAATTTCTGTAGATTGTCCAGCGATTTGATACACTAAGCGAATATCTTCTGATTTATTGTTTAAAAATGATGGTAAAACATCTGCTGATGCAGTTTCCTCCTGAATATCTCCAGAAGCATGTGCATGTTCTTTGTGTGAAGCTTCTTTTTGTGCTTCATTCTGATTTTTTTCAACAGCTTGTTTATCTTCACCACAAGCACTTAACACTAATAACGACAAAGCAAAAATAGAAAGAAGTTTTTTCAACAAAAGCGCCCCCTATATGTTTACAATATGCCTATTATAACATTGTTCGTTGAAATATTTACAAGGAGGCAAATGAAAATCAATGAAATATATCTGACCCGCGTGTTTTGTTCATGAAATGTTCCATTTTCTCACTCAGTAATTTTTTCAAGAAGAAACCAAATAGAATGAAAATGAGCCAGAAGAAAGATAAAAAGGCTAGATCAACCCATACCTTTGACCAAATAATACCACCAACTGCCTCGCGCATCATTTCAATTGCATAAGTGAAAGGAAGAAATGGATTCATGATTTGGAAAAATCTAGGTAGTAATTCTACTGGATATGTGCCACCAGAACCTGCAATTTGCAGTACTAACATGACAATGGCTAAAGCCTTTCCGACATTTCCGAATACGGATACTAGTGTATAGACAATTGTAACGAACACTAAGCTAATAAATAGCCCAAATGGAATAAAGAAGTAAGGGGCACTAATGGACCCGTCTAAAATAACAATATCTCCAATTGTAATAATGAGCGTTTGAATAAATGAAAAAGTTGCAAATGTTAATAAACGTCCAAAGTATACTTGGCGAATACTGTATTGATCATTATTGTGAATATTTACAGATAGAAGAGAAATTAATAATAAACAACCAACCCAGATGGAAAGTACAGTGTAAAACGGTGTCATAGCTGTTCCATAATTAGCAATTGGAAACATTCTATGTTCCTGAAGCTTAATAGGCTCCTCAAAGAAATCTCGTTCTGCATTAACGTCGTTTTTCAATAATTGAACGATTTCTGAAATATCAGCTTCACTTTCTAATGTTCTCAGCTTGTCTGCAAGATCCTTAATTTTTGTACTTAAAGCAGGGAAATTTGTTTGTACTGTACCGAGTGTCTTATTAGCCGTTGCTAACATATTTTTAGCATTTGTTAAACGATCTGTTGCTTGAGGCAGAAAACTTTTTACATTCGTAAGCATTGTTGATGCATTTGTTAATGTATTTTTGGCAGAAGCTAACGTCGTATGAATTTGTGGCTCTAACTGATCATTATAATGAGTAAGGAATTGCTGAAGATTATTAGAAACATTTTGTGCAACGCTTTGCACATCAGCAAGGTCTTCTTTTATCGTTTCGATATCTATCGTATTTAACTGCTGTACTTTACTTGAGATGTCGGTTAGTAATGTATTCAGCTGATTTAAAGCGGTTAGAGAGCTAAAAGAATAATCAGTAAAACTAGGATTCGCCTGCAAATCTCCACGTATAGTTTCAAGTTGTTCAATTATTTTATTGTTAGTTAGTAAAGTCTTCACATCTTCAGAATTACTTTGCTGTAGTGCCGTCTGGATGTTTAGCACCTTGTTTTCAAGCTGTTTACGAGTCGACGCATCAGCTTGTGTTAATTTTTGAAGCGCTTCAATGGTTTGGATGCTAGTAGTTACTTTCTCACGTGATGCATCTAGCTGGTTTTTAATTGTATCTTTTATTTGCGCAATAGTAGCTGAATCTACATTCGCATTTTGAAGCTTCCCTATTATATCTGTAAATCGTTGAGCAATATTTTGTACTGCTTCTAAATCTTTTTTGATGATAGGGGATAGCTCGTTGAACACTGTATCAGCTTCATTGATCAAATTTAAGCCTCGATGGATCGTTGTTAGACCATCATTCATTAATTTCTCAACTTCGGGAACTTGGGTAATTGTGTGGTTTAGTAATGTCTCAGCTTCTTTACCACCTTTAGCAGCTTGCGCTAAATATGTTTCGATATCTGGGAGATGATGTTCGATTGTAAAAATATAATTTTCAAATTTTCTAAAGTCGGGAATTTCCCGCTCCATCTCAACACCGACCGTATTAAAAATAGAGAAAAGTGTTCCGCTGACAGTTGAAATAAACTCATTAGATACTTGTTGCGTTAAGCCACTCGCGCCTTTACTTGTGATTTTAGGAGCGATTGGATTGATTTTTTCATTTACATAATAATCGATATGCGCTTTTGTAGGCACATTTGACAGTATGGAGGTCAGCTTTTGTGAAAAATCATTAGGGACAACTATAACCGCAAAATAGTCCCCATTTTTTAAGTTATTTATAGCTTGCTCATGAGAAGTAAACTCCCAAGTAAAGTTTTGATTAGTACTTAAATTGTCTACTACCTCGTTACCAACATTAATATCTTCACCTCTAACATTCGCGCCTGTGTCTTCGTTGACAACAGCAATTTTCATGTTGGCAGTATGGGCATAGGGATCCATAGAGGCGTAGATATTAAGCCACGCATAAAGAGAAGGTAAAAAAATGAGCCCACCAATAATGACAGCAACTACCCAGTTTGTTAATATATTATGGATATCACCTTTATAAATTTGAAAAACATTTCGGATAGTGTGTTTCATTTTATTTATCCACTCCACATTCGTATTGAGCATAATAGATGTTATATGTATGTTTCCAAATTTGGAGCGAATTATGTTTGAATTATGAAAAAACTCATTTTGAAAGACTAATTAGTTTACTAGGATTTAAAAACCATTTATAATCAATCGCGAATACACTAAAAATAGGGTTTTTTAGTGTGGAAAGGGAGGAATACATTCTCGTGAAAAAACTACTAATTATTGGCTCGGTAATTGTTTTGTTATTTGCAGCAATTATTGTGCTAACTAAAGTCTCAAACAATAGCAAATTAGAAGGCGCAGAGAAACTTTATGGCGACAAAGATCTAAAACAAGAAACAATTGATCAATTGGATGATAAAAATTACCAAAATATTATGTTACCAGAAGAACTTGAAAAAAAATTAAAAGCTGGTGAAGATGTAAATGCTTATTTCTTCAGTCCGACATGTGTGCACTGTAAAGCTTTTACACCAGTGCTAATGCCTATTGCTAAAGAGCTTGGTGTTGATATTGCTCAATTAAATGTTTGGGAATACGAAGATTTATGGAATAAATATAACATTGAATACACTCCAACGTTCATTCGCTTTGAAGGTGGTAAAGAGGTTAAACGTTTTGTAGGTGCATTACCGGAAGAAGATTTACGTACATTTCTAAATAAAGAAGTATTAAAAAAATAAGCAAAGCTGAGACTGTATCAAAAGTTATTTTTGAGCAGTCTTTTTAAACTTCTTTAGAGGAAGTGTTTTTTGTAGCGAAAGTGAAGCGGCTGTTACTGAAGCTTTCTACCTCTATTGTTGAAAGAAGTTAAAGCCTCCAACCGATTATGGAAGCAATTATGTCGAGGCATAATTGATTTTGTAGTGTATACTAAATATACTGAAGAGTTGTACATTGGAGGAATAATGAATGACAATGGATGATTATTTTTATAATGGTGAGCTAATGAAGTGCTATGAGGTTGCTAAGCAAGTTACTAATGAAAATGAGAAAAAGTTGGCTAATAAATATATTGAATTGTTAGAAGAGTATGATTTTGCGAACTATCCAAAACCTACGCTGTCTGTGGAAACCCAACATGCAGAACGAGCAGATGAAAGCTATCCTGAATCGGATACCGTCGTCGAAATTCGTGCGATAGAAGATGAAGGAGAGTTTACAAATCGTATTAAAGAACTAGAGGCTATAGTGACAACAGGCACTCCGAATGAAAGAGCCAATTCATTTTTTACGCAGGGTGAACTGTTTTTGTTTGCACATCATTACAACGAGAGTGTTCATTGTTTTAAACAAGCAGTAAAAGAAAACCCTAACAAGGCGGTATATTGGGGGATCACAGGTCAAACGATGCACCGCTTTGGATGGATGCCATTCGATGCACTTGGCTACTTAGAGCAAGCTATTAACTTAGATCCACAAAATGCGCGTTGGAAATGGAATAAAGCACTTGTTCTTATTCAATTAGCGAAGGATTTGCAGATGGCACCGTTTATGGCAAATGCTGCGATTACATTGGAGGAGTCACTAACGGCTTGTGCCGAGCATCAGCGGTCTTTGAAAGATGCTATCCAAAATACAATAGATAATATGGATAGTTATGTATTTTCATAATAGATAGAAGATGTCTCAAAAGCTGAGACATCTTTTTTATCTTGCAAATGTTTATTTCCGAGCGGTAATTCATCTGTACTGAAAGCGAAGTGTCAGGTACTTACCATTCAGCGAAAGCAAAGAAAGTAGGTGTGAGATGAACTGCCAGTAAAAGTCAAAAGGCTAAAAATCAGTGGGTGTGAAGAAGATCCCCATTTAGTTTCACATTATTATATCATTAAGTCCTAAATTTCACTTTTGTTTTGGTTGAAAAGTCGATACTCTGTTGTAATCTTGTAGTATAATTAGCCTAATTATGAATAGAGCATTAGATAGAGGGAAATTATTTAGTGATTAACGAGGGGAGTTATTATGTGGAAATTTAATGAGGATTTTTCTTTTATGAAGCAGGGCATTCAATTCATCCTATTATCGATGATTTTGTTAATCGTAATTGGTTGCGGTAGTGATAAATTTTATGGGATATTTGGAGAGAACAACTATGTAACGATTCATTTAATGATGGAAATGCTTATTATTGTAGTGACAATGTCTATTTCATTTCAGGCGTGGTTAATTACGCCTTATATTTTATCTAATAAAGTTCTATATGCAGGGGCTTTGTTTTTAGCCATTAGCTTATTAGAAATGGCTCATGCACTCTCTTATAAAGGAATGCCATTTTTCATTACTGTGAGTACGCCATATGCATCAACATGGTTTTACATGTTTAGTCGATTACTATTATCGATTGGTTTTCTCTTCATTTTTTTTATAAAGGAGAAAGAAATCAAATCATTTTATCGTTGGTTTATTTATAGCTTGCCGTTTGTAATAGTTATTGGTTGTTTTGTCGTCATCTATGCCCCAACGTCTCTATTGCCACCTCTTATGATAGAAGGTGAAGGTCCTACTGTTTTAAAAAATACTTTTCAATATTTAGCTGTAGCGATACATTTGGTGATTATGGTTCTATTGCTTAAAAATTTTGAAAAAGCACCCAAAATTATATTTTTATTGTTTGGCAGTGCGATTTATTTAATTATTAGCGATTATCTTTTTACAATTTATCGAGATGTCTATGATATTAAAAATTTTATTGGACATATTTTTCAGTTAGGTGCATTTTATCTTTTACTCAGAGCAATTTATTTTTCTTCTGTTGAAAAACCTTTTCAGCAGTTAGTTGATACACAAGAGCATTTAGAAAAATCTCGTGAAAAAATGCATTTCATGGCTTATCATAATGAGGTTACAAATTTGCCAAATGAACGTTTTTTACTGGAAACTTTAAATAAAGATTTATACATATCTAAATCACAAAAG
Organism: Lysinibacillus sp. EB271-A1-10B; assembly: GCF_058791335.1. Taxonomy (NCBI): domain Bacteria; kingdom Bacillati; phylum Bacillota; class Bacilli; order Caryophanales; family Bacillaceae; genus Lysinibacillus; species Lysinibacillus sp. EB271-A1-10B. Next base: position 49,696 of record NZ_JBYTDL010000008.1, on the reverse strand, counting down.
GCAATACTTGCAATCGGTATAGAAAGAATAACTGCGATTAAAGCGTCTTTAGGCAGTACATATGCAGACCAAATGATAGGCTTAATCGCGGGAAGATTGAAAAATGTTTTACCGGAGAAGCATTTACTATGCATGCTGAGAGAAGACTATTTCGTCGTGTATATTGATGAGGTGAGCAATACCCATCAATTGACGCAGCTTAGTCAACAACTTCAAGTTGTTATGGAAGAATCATTCCAAATTCAACATTTTTCTTTAAATAGTCAATTAAATATTGGTATCGCTTTATTTCCAACAGATTCTTATAAGGAGGAGGAGCTTGTTAGATTTGCTCTTTATGCTATGCATGAAGCGCAGAAAACGCCAACTCGTATACGATTTTATGAGTCTTCGATCTCTAAAGAAACGACTGAACGTCTTATATTAGAGAATGATTTACATGATGCTTTAGCAAATCAAGAGCTTTTTTTAGAATATCAACCGCAACTTGATTTACGTACGGGTCAAATTAAGTCGGTAGAGGCTTTAGTTAGATGGCAGCATCCAAAGAAGGGGTGGATTTCGCCGGGTGTCTTTATTCCAATTGCAGAGGAATCGGGATTAATTATTCCTATTGGACAATGGGTACTAGAAACAGCCTGTCAACAAGTAAAGAGGTGGGAAGCAGCTGGATTGCCACCGATTAAAGTAGCGGTCAATCTGTCGTTAGGTCAACTTTTTCAGCAAAATTTAGTTGAAATAATTCATAATGTTCTTGAGAAAACACAATTAGAGCCCAAATATTTGCAACTCGAAATAACAGAAAGTATGACGATCAATATCGATCATATGACGACGATCTTACACAAATTGAAGGCACTTGGGGTTACGATCGCGGTAGATGATTTTGGGACAGGCTATTCATCATTATCTTATTTAAAGGATTTCCCTATAGATTGCTTAAAAATTGACAGGTCTTTCGTTCAGAAAATACAATCGAACTCTACAGATAAAGCATTAGTTGACATGATTCTCTCTATGGCCAAGCATCTACAGTTGAAGGTAGTCGCAGAAGGAATAGAAGAGATAGAACAGCTATCATATCTAGTAGCAAGCCAGTGTGATACTATACAGGGCTTCTTATTTAGTAAACCTATATCTCCAAGAACATTACAGGAGAACTATGAAAAGCTTCACAATGATGCAAAGTATATTTTAGATTCAATTTCTGCGTCTAAAGTACAAGGTGAGCATACATAGCAGACCTAAACGTTAACCGTTTCTTTATATTCTACAATCATGGTATGATAGGAAGGAAATGATTTGTAGATATAAAGGACGGGTTTTTTGATGGCACAAGAAACAGCAAATAAATTTATTGAAAATGTATGTAATCATTTAGTGCGCAACATGAATATTACGAAGGTTGAAGAGCACTTTAAAGCGGCAATAGAGATTCAGCGTAAATCAGCACAATCTCAAGTTGATTTTTGGGATATGTTAATGATGAATATGCTGTATTTTACAGAAAATGAGCAAGTTTTGGAAAAAGAATTTTTGAAGATGCTCGAAAAGAAAGAGTGGTTAAAGACCACGGTACTTGAGGAAGAGCTATTGATGCATCAAATGCGTATTCGTCAGCAGGTCGCGGAACAAATGGATGCCGCAAAGGAATTGTTTCATAAGCAGTATGTGACAGAAAATATGACAGAGGAAGATATTGTTTACGATTATGCGTATAGCTCTGCAGGACATTCCATGCGTGTAGATTTACTAACAGTACTTGTCTCAACACCAGAGCAATCAAAAGTGCTATTTAACGCAGATCCACAAGAAACGATTCGCATAATTAACGGCTATATTGCTTATCACACTGATGGGATTATTAATAAAGTAAAACTTTAAAACGCATTCGTGACCTTCATGTGCTTTTGTTGAGTTTTGTACATAAAAGCATCGTATCTCAAGCTGCTTAGGAAAGCGCCTGATCGGACAGACATCATTTTATCGCTATGATGATAAATCTATAGAAAAAGCTATTTATGATAACGGAGCAATCCTGTTTTTGTCTAGATATATTATGCAGTATAATAAGGTGACATTAAGTCCACCTGAAAGGAATTTTAATATGAATACACCGTTTACATTTAAACATACACAACCAACAAATATGGACCCAAATAAAAAATATCCAGCGATTTTTTTATTACATGGAATGGGTAGTAATGAAGAGGATTTACCACAATTAGTACAGGACTTTAAAGAGCAATGCCATGTATTTAGCTTACGTGGACCTATTACGCAAAAGCCTGGCTATGCTTTTTTCACAATCCAGGAGGTCGGTAAACCAGACCGCGAAGTTTTCGATAAAGTATTAGTGGCTCTACAACAATTTGTTCTAGAGGCTATTGCAGAATATCAAATTGATCCACATAAAGTGTATGTATTTGGATTCAGTCAAGGGGCAGTTTTAGCACAGTCACTTGCTTTTGCTATGGGGAATTTAATTACAGGAATAGTAGCATTAAGTGGCTACACACCAAAATTCGTTACAGAGGAATATGCAATTCGCCCAGTCAATCATTTACATGCATTTATTTCTCACGGTGATTATGATTATGTCATCCCGTCACAATGGGGCGTAGAAAGTAAAGAAAAGTTTGAGCAATTTGGTGCTGCTGTGACATTTAAACAATATCCAGATGGTCACGGTGTTACACCAGAAAACTTACGTGATCTAACTGCATTTTTAGCACAGGAATTACAAGATAATATTCAATGAAAAAAATATTCAAGGAAATCCTTAAAATGAATTTGATTTCCGGATAAGGCTATTTTCCTATTGGGTTATGTTGAGCGTTCCTACGTTTATGTTGTGGTTGCTGACGCTTCGCTTTGCCGAATAGCAATACTTTATTTAAAATTACCCTTAATTCCATTGATATAATTAGTTTTTCAACAAAATGAAAACCGAGACATTTAAGGATGTCTCGGTTTCGTTTTATTTTTTAGTGTATCATTCAATAGTTATTTTGATAAGCTTCGATCTTTGTCAGTCACGGCCGTTACTGCATCGTGAATCGTTGTTTCAAAATGATTGCTTTGTAATGAAGATACACCTTGAATAGTTGTCCCACCTGGAGAGCATACTTGATCTACAAGTGCCCAAGGATGTTCTTGTGATTGTAAAATCATTTTTGCACTGCCGAGTACTGCATTTGCCGCAATATCAAGCGCCATGTCTTTTGGCATCCCTTCACGTACAGCAGCACGTGCTAAAGCGTCAATATACATATAGGTGAATGCTGGTGAAGCACCACCAATCGTTGTAAATATAGAAAATAAGTTTTCAGGCACCTCAATAATTGTACCTACTGTTTCAAAAAGGGAATTGACAAGCTGAAGCTGCACATCTGATACTTGTTCACTCGCTGTAAAGCAGCTTGTAGATGCACCAATAATCGCATTAATATTTGGCATTACACGAACAATAGGAGTAACTTCAGATAGGTAATCTTGTAAATATGTTATATTTTTACCAGCGGCGATGGAAACAATTACATGGTTATCTTGTAAATGCTTTTTCACCTCTGGTAAAACATCTGGTAACATTTGGGGTTTTACACCGAGGATAATAACGTCACATTTTGACATAATATCTTCAATAGAGCTTGCGGCTTGAATCCCGTAAGAGGTTGTTAATTTTGTTGTTTTTGCTTTGGTACGATTATAGCCATAAATAAAAGTAGGATCAAAATCACCGCTTTTACACATACCTTTAATAATAGCTGTAGTCATATTTCCAAGGCCGATAAATCCGTATTTCACGTGTCAGACACTCCTTCATATAGTTAAAACATACACCTTAGTATAGAGTAGATTGTTTTACTTGAATAGTAATATGCTAAGAATCAAGTCGATTAGGTTCAAATTCATGTCAGTCGGTGGTATCATAGAAGATGCTGTGAATGAACGTATATCTCTATGTGAGAATATAAAGAGTAAAGAAAATCGTGTACTTTATGTGAACATTGAGACAGACTTTATCTAAAAGATGTAGAATAATATTTTGATATGTTTACTTTTTTCAGCACATATTTTTCGTAACGAAAGTTACAAGTGTTTTAGGTAACGAAAGTGAAACGGCAGTTACAAAATGTTTTAGGTAACGAAAGTGAAACGACAGTTACAAATGTTTTAGGCAACGAAAGTGAAACGGCAGTTACAAGTGTTTTAGGTAACGAAAGTGAAACGACAGTTACAAGTGTTTTAGGTAACGAAAGTGAAACGACAGTTACAAATGTTTTAGGTAACAAAAGTGAAACGACAGTTACAAATGTTTTAGGTAACGAAAGTGAAACGGCAGTTACAAATGTTTTGGGTAACATAAGCAAAGCACCTGCTGAAAATTTACTACCACTTAGGTTGTGAGTTGAATGTGGTTTTAAGTTACTTTGCGCAGGGTGTCTAGGCATCCGCTGGAATAGAGGAACTTAGGCTAAGAATTTCAGAACCTTTGAAAACACCTAAGTGACCTAACATCAATTGGCTTAAAGCCTCTGGATCAATTAGGCCGAGGTATAATTGTTTTAATAATTTGTCGCTTTTTAATGGTAAAGCGTGAGAAATTAAGAGAGAAAAGGAATTAAGATGAATGGAACAAAATCTAAAAACGGAGCCTAAACTACAGTCTTCCAAGAAGTCAGTGGAGAAGTCCACACGCTCTACTATTTTAGCGCAGACAGTGAAAACGGGAATCATTAAATCTAATTTAATTCCTATGTGGGCTGGATTAACGCTAGGTATGTACAAAAATAAAATGACTTTTGTAGAAAATATACCTGAAATTATTTTCGCGACAATTGGCTCTGCACTTGTTATTGGTGCCGCTGGAGCTTTTAATAATGTGTATGATCGCGACATCGATGCTGTAATGCCTCGTACGCAAAGTCGACCAACTGTAACAGGTGAAATGTCAGCTAAATCAGCGTTAATTTTAGCTTTTGCCATGCTCATTATCGGGGCATCTGTGTTGGCACTTGCTTCACCACTAGCTGCAGCATTTGGTCTCTTAGGGGTGTTTTTATATGTAGTACCTTATACAATGTGGACAAAACGACATACGATTTATAACACGGAAGTTGGGAGTATAGGAGGGGCGATTCCAGCGTACATTGGCTGGGCGGCTGTTTCTACTGATATTACACATCCTGCGATACTTGGCCTATTTTTAGTTATGGTCATTTGGCAGATGCCACACTTCTATGCCATTGCTATTCGTAAGCACGCTGATTACGAAGCAGCCAACGTTCCAATGCTTCCAGTTGCAAAAGGGATGCGCCGTACTTATTATCAAACGAACTTTTATTTAATTTTATTGATTTTATCAAGCTTCTTATTTGGCACTTTAAGTGTTGGCATTATGCTTGTTGCACTATTGTTAAGCATTGCATGGCTTGTTATGAGTATTTACGGTTATCACAGTAATAAAGATCAAACAAAGTGGGCAACAAAAATGTTTGTTTTCTCACTTATTCATATGACAATTTTATTTACAACAGTTATTGTCTACTCTTTAGTAGGTGTTATTTTTAAATTATATTAAAGCTTTCATTTAGCAGGAAAAGCCTACAGGTTACTCTAACTTGTTGGCTTTTCCTTTTCCACCGAGATTATTTGACGACTTGGCCATTCTAATGCATGTAACTGCCCTCCAAAAACAGCTCCACCATCAATGCCAATTATATTATTTTCTCCAAAGTAGACATTGTAATCTGTTGGATTTTGGTGAAGTTTATAAGTAGGTGTATGGCCAAAAATTACAGTTTTCCCCCCTTGATAACCTGCATGAAATTCTTCACGTATCCATAAAAACTCCATAGGTTCAGTCTCTGCCATAGCTACTCCAGGTACAACACCGCCATGTACAAAAATGGCATCCTCTAATTCGATGTAAATATCAAAGGTTTCGATAAGTTTTAAGTGTTCTTCGAGCTTTGGTAAGGTTTGAATAAAGCTAGGTAATGTATCGTTTTCAATGGCTTCCTTAAAATCGTCTATTTGATAGCCATAGCTTGCAAGTGTTGCATCGCCACCGCAAAGTCCAACCCAATGATTCCACGGTTTAGGGTGACCAGAGCGACAAGCTTTGAGCATGATGGCTTCATGATTTCCTAATAGAACACGTGCACCTTTTGTCTGTAATTCCGCCACTAAGTTTAAAACGCCACAAGATGCTGGTCCTCGGTCAATATAGTCGCCAAGTAAAAATAACCGATCTTGCATAGTATCATAATCAGCTTTCAATAATAATTCTTCAAAAAGTTCTAATTCCCCATGTATATCACTAATTGCTAGTATTCTATCCATAAAAAAGCATCCTTTCCAGTATTAGAGAAGCTACTATTAAGTATAGAGAGTGGTGTTGTAAAATTCTACTAATGTCACTTTTAACCGAAAGATTGATTGTAAAGATATCACTGTAAACGATTGTTTTCTAGTTACCTTTTATCATATGACGAAGTGAATTCATTATCTTATTCATTTGTCTATCTTGTTGAAAAATAGCGAGAGGAGAGTATTGGCTATAGACGGTTTAACTTTTTTTTGAAAAAAAGCGTAAGAGGTGAGGGGAAAGCTAGTAAAGAAAGTAATCCAACAAATGCAAAAGGAACATACAAATGATGAAAATGAGCGAATGGAGAAGGCTAGTAGCGCAAGAATAGCAGCAACTACACTTATTCTTGCAAACTTTTTACATTCCTCGCGCATAACGTAGGAGTATTTGGTACGAATGCGCGAGTACAGTATTTAATTATTCTTGAAGATTTTCCCATGCTTGCTTAGCTATTGACTCGTCGAATGTTGATAGTAGTCGATAGTTGTCTGTATTTAAAATTCGAAAATGCTGACTAATGACATTTTGTTGTAGGCAATAGCCATTATACTCGCTAAGATTTTTCCACCATATGTATCCTCCCATTGTTTTTTCCTTAGGTTGTAAGGTTCCGTTATTAGCGATTAAATCGACAACTTCAAGTGGATCTCCGCCAAGCTCATGCTGTAAAATCGTGCTATCTCGGCATAATGCACAAACCGCAATCGTTGTAGTCCAGCCAGTTTGAATACGGCCTTTTTCAATTTGAACAAGTGTTTTTTTAGAAAGTCCTAGTAAATCGCTCATCTGATCTTGTGTTAAATCTTTTTCGGTCCGGATTAATTTCAGTTTTTCTGAAATAAGTGTGATTAATTGTTCACGATTCAAATCCAAAACACCCTTCCTTTCAGATAGTTAATACTATTATACATGAAAGTAGTAGGAGATGTTTTGTTTCGCTAGTGACTGTGATTAAAATTAGCGTTACCTAATTAACAATTGAAACATAAAAAAACAGACTGTCCCATCATCGATTCCTTGGACAGCCTGTTAGGTGTTTAAATCTCGTATTTTTTCGTGTCAGAAATAACACGGAAATGGATACCTTTAATTTGAGCACTTACTTTATGACGTAGGGTATCAATATCTACTAACTCATCATTATCATTGACACATTCTGTAATCTCTTGTAATAGCTTCGTAAATGCCTCTTTGAAGAGTGTACGCATATTATCAAAATCTAGGCTACGGAAGCTTCCGTCAATATCAAATGCCTCCACAGAATTTAATTGCTTTGAAGCACCAGCAAAACGATCATCGTACACTGTGTAGTTTTCATCCGTTACTACGATAATATATAATACTTCACCTGTAATTGTTTTTAATTCAATATTCGTTTTGTGTTTTTTGACGTCGGTAATAATATGAATACCGTCCGAATGATATAGTTTAAACAATTTCATATGTAATGCCCCCTGAAAATAGAATCATATCCATATATTTATTATATATGGATATGCCTAATAATGGTATGAGACAAAAGTATTTGGAAAAACTAGAATAGCCCTGTTGAATGTTATTTCTAAAGCTAAATTTGTTATAAACTATCAATAAAATCGTATTATCCGTATTACGCCTCTAATACGGTAGGTAAAATATTGCGAAGGGGACGAACCTCGATGTAATGAATACGATGACCTTGCTGCTCATATATGCTAAATATATATGGGGTTAGCTCAATGTTTTTAGTTGCTTTAATGCCATTGTTCACTGTTAAAAACCAACCGCCCAATGTTTCGACTTCTTCTGCTTCAAGCGTTACTTTTAATAGTTTTTCAACATCTTCAATAAGCATTTTTGCATTTAATATATAGTGATTGTCATTTACTTTTCGAATTTCTGCAATTTCATCATCGTCGAATTCATCACGAATCTCACCTACAATTTCTTCTAAAATATCCTCGACTGTTACAAGCCCAGATGTCCCACCATATTCATCCATTAAAATGGCCATATGAATGCGATCTTTTTGCATACGCACAAGTAACTCCTGAATAGGGATTGTTTCAATTACTCGTATAACAGGATTAATGAAATCTTCAAGGATTAATGAATCGTCTGTAAGTTGCTCCAGCAAACCGTGTGTAAACAATTCTTTGGCATTGATGAATCCTAAAATATTATCACGATCACCATCATAAATAGGATAACGAGTATATTTTTCAGCTGCGATGAAATGAATCATATTTGTAAAAGATTCATTTTTTTCAATTCCAGCAATTTCTGTTCGAGGAACCATAATTTCACGAGCAATACGTTCATCAAATTCAAAGACATTATTCACAAATTTTAGTTCTGTTTTATTGATTTCACCATTTTTAAAGCTTTCAGATAGTAGTAATCGTATTTCTTCCTCTGTATGTGATAACTCATGCTCAGAAGCAGGCTTCATACCAAATATGCCAACTAAGACTCGAGCTGAGCCATTTAAGAACCAGATAAATGGATACATCACTTTATAGAACAACATAATAGGCTTGGCAAAATGAAGTGTAATCGTTTCAGCTTTTTGAATCGCAGCAGTTTTTGGTGCCAATTCCCCGACAACGACATGTAAAAATGTTGCAATGGCAAAAGCACTACCAATTGTAAAGACCGTCATATAGTTATCTGGAATGCCAATCAAGTTAAAAAGAGGGTGTAGCATAAATTCAAAGGTTTTTTCACCGACCATCCCGATACCAAGCGCTGTTACAGTAATACCAAGCTGACAGGCAGATAAGTATTCGTCTAAATGATTGACAACATACTTTGCAGAAATGGCTTTTGTATTGCCCTCTGCAATCAATTGATCAAGCCTTGAGGCACGTACTTTTACAATGGCAAACTCTGTTGCCACGAAAAACCCAGTTAAAGCTAATAAAATGGTAAAAATCGATAAGTTGAGTATGGTCTCCAAATAGTCGTTCTGTATGAACAGAACGTCACCTCCTAATTATGAATAAGTAAAAGTAAAGATTGCATGAGTGCAATACTTTCGGGGGAAACATTTTTTTTAATCTTTTCAATATCTTTATTGTTTTGTTTGTTTATTTGTTCAAGTAGAGTAGTTACATCCTGCTCTAAGTCCTGCATTTTTACACGTAGCATCTGTACATCGATTTCTTCGTGCGGAGTGATGTTAAGTTCATGTTGTATTTCTATGAGTGAAAGACCTTGCTGTTTGCGTTGTTCAATATAGTGAAGTCGTTCAATCATTGTAGGGGCATAGTAGCGATAATTGGACGCAGAACGTTCAGCCTTTAATAAGCCGATGTTTGTATAATAATCGATTGTTCTTTTTGTAATGCCAGTCTTTTCTGCAAGCTCGCCAATTTTTAATTTCTCTGTCCCAATATAAACACCTCCAAACCATCACGTGATACTTTATTATACCTTGCTCGTTTTGTCATTTTCAAATAGAAGAGCCTAATATTTCTAAATTGTAAGATTTCTTGTAAGGAGGATTATTAATATAATGAACATAAAAAAACTTTTCTAACGACTAAATGTTAGAAAAGTAATATGTGTTTTCTGTAGCGAAAGCAAAGCGGCAGCAGCAAATGTTTTAACTGTGCGAAAGCGTAGCGACAGCAGCAAATGTTTTAACTGTACGACAGCAACAAAGCGCCTATCCGGAACGGAAATCACCCCCTCGTTTTGCCGAAGAGCCATTCTATATATAAATTTTTATAATAGAAAAGTTACGTGGTTTATTTTTGTAAATATGTATCATATAGGTGTTGAAGTGCATCTTCACCTGCCATTTCTACAATTTTTTTGTCATTGAATATAAGTGTTACATTTGTGCGAGCGCTATCAATTTTATCGTTCTTAATAGTGCACGTAACCTTTACTACACCTGTTTCTGCTAGCTGTTTTTTCATTGCATCATCCCATGGTTGCTCAGAAAATAGTGGTGCTAACCATGTGCCTCTCACATGAAGCTCACTTTTTTCAGCGTCATAATCCCAGCGCACGTCACGTAAAATAGTTTTAAATAGGTCATTAACTGTAAAGGATGTATCTTTATATTCAATGGCAATTGCTCGTATTTCATGTACATCACGACCAACTGCACTGGCTGCAGTTTCGGCTGCTGAATTGATGCCTGAAACCGCTTCTCTAATATCAGATAATCGATCACTACAGCCAACTAGCAGCGCGCAAAGACATGTTATACAAGTTACCTTTATCATCCATTTCACATGTAGTCCCTCCAGTATTGCAAGTTGATACTACTATAGTAACGAAAAGAAAACTATGAAAAAAGAGCATGAATGCTGGAGATTGTGACGGTTTTGCAACGATGCAACCTCCACTAGAATGTGCGAGAAATTGGAAGTTTATATATCTGAAAATTTGGTGAATAAATCAACGAAAGGGAGCGGTTTGTGATGAAGATTAATGATGAATTACTTGAGAGATTAGGAACTTATTTCGTGTACCATGCTGTTTATGAAAATTACGGCATTACCTTTGAAAATTTTGTAGAGCGTTGGTTACGGGGGATACTTGTGATATAAAAGAAGAAGAGTCGTGTTCAATGCAAGAACACGACCCTTTTGTTTATTTGAAGTAGTTAGTAATAAATTGGTTGGCTTCTTGCCAGTTATAAACTCGTACGACATTGTCCGGAACAGCAAGACGGTTATATGGAGTGTCAAATAATACGACAGGTATTTTTAATTCCTCCGCAAGCATAACCGCATTATCATGCTTATCCTCAAAAAATGCCTCAACTCCATGCTTTTTCGCTACGGAAATCTTATCGTGACTGCCAATCAGCTCGATATGGTCGTATGGAATAGACTGTGATTTAAACCAATTTACCGTAACATCTGATACATTCTCACCACGAGCAGAAATGTAATAAAGTTCGTAGTTTTCTCTCCATGTGTTTAAAATATCTTTTGCATCTTTAGCTGCTTCTGATACTTCGTACATATACGGCTCATTTTCTTTAAACCATGTATTAAATGCTACACGATCAATGGGATGTGGAAATGCTGATAAAAAATCATATTCGCACACATCGTCAAGCGTAATATTTACATTATATTGTTTATTGATATGTGGGATGAGTGTACTAGGACATGTTACTGTTCCATCGATATCAATCCCAAAGCGGGGCTTTTTCATGCTAGCACCTCCTTAGGCGTTCGCTTTTTCTGCTTCTTCAGCTGCGCGTTTTTCTGCCATTTCAGCAGCTAATTTATCGATTTCTTTTTTCAACTCTTCTACCATTGTTTCTTCAGGCACTTTACGAACTGTTTTACCCTTCATAAATAGTAAACCTTCACCGCGAGCACCAGCAATACCGATGTCGGCTTCACGTGCTTCACCAGGACCGTTTACCGCACAACCAAGCACAGCTACTTTTAACGGTACATTAAGTTTAGAAATATATTCTTCTACTTCATTGGCAATTGAAATTAAATCAATTTCGATACGACCACATGTTGGGCAAGAAATGAGGGTTGCCATATTAGAAGCAAGACCAAATGATTTTAATAGCTCACGTGCTACTTTTATTTCTTCAACAGGGTCTGCAGATAGTGAAATACGTAATGTATTACCAATACCTTTTGATAAAATTGCACCAAGTCCAGCTGCTGATTTTACTGTACCAGCAAATAATGTACCTGATTCAGTAATACCTAAGTGTAGAGGGTAATTAAAGGCTTTAGCCGCTTTTTCATAGGCTTCAATCGCTAGATTTACATCTGATGCCTTCATAGATACGATAATGTCGTGGAAGTCCAAGTCTTCCAAAATTTTAATATGGTGAAGTGCAGATTCTACCATACCGTCTGCAGTAGGGTAACCGTATTTTTCTAAAATATGACGCTCTAATGAACCAGCGTTTACCCCAATACGGATAGGAATACCTTTTGCCTTTGCTGCATTAACAACAGCCTCTACTTTTTCCTTACGCCCGATATTACCTGGGTTAATACGAACTTTATCGATACCATTTTCAATTGCTTTTAATGCTAATTTATAGTCAAAGTGAATATCAGCTACTAATGGAATATTGATACGTTTTTTAATATCTGCAATCGCATCAGCTGCACGCTCATCTGGTACTGCGACACGAACAATTTGACAGCCTGCTTCCTCAAGACGAAGAATTTCAGCTACTGTTGCTTCGACATCATGTGTTTTTGTTGTACACATACTTTGAATGAATAATTCATTACTACCACCTATTGTTAAGTTACCGACACGCACGGGACGTGTATTTGTACGGTGACAAATTTCACTCATTAACTTTCTCTCCTTTTCGGGCCATACTTTCGACCGTCACTGACATTTATTTTAGCAGTGTAAGAAAATAAGGACAAGGAAGAAACGCTACTTTTTCATTTTCCGCATTTATTTTCAAATTCAAATGATAGCGGAAGCTTAATTTTTTCACCAGGAACAGGAGCCTGTAATTGTAAGTGTGGATTCAATTCATAAAAAATCTGTAAACGTTCAGGAAAGGTCATGGGTACTTTTGCAGGATGAAGTGCAAATAAACTGTGGATAGTATCGCCTTGAATAGTCTGTACAGTGATATAATTTGGCTCTCGCTCCTTCTCACACAGGGCGTTTTCTGTTTTTTTCTGAGAAAAGGCAGCAAGTTGTAATGATCCTTCTGTTAAATCTACCTTTATAACAAAAGCAAAAATAATAATGATAGCGGTTAACACTAAAGCACGCAAAAAATCCCCTCCTTTTCTACACTATATTTAGAAGAGAGGGGAATCATGCACATTATTTTGTAATTGGTTGTTTTGGATAATTTGTGATGGCTACAATAAGTAGAGTTACTGTTAAAAGTACAGAAAAAGCAGAGATAATCGTACTGTTAATCGGTAGATAATCTGATAGCATACTTAGTAGAGTTGCCCAAGTCATGGCAAATGTTGTCGTACGCCAAATGTGACGGTATTCTCCGCGACGCTTCATGACGTTCAAAATCAGCAGACCAGCCAAGGCGTAGAGAGAAATTTGTGCAAAAATAAGCATCGTTGTAAAAACAAAAAGCATGATAATTGTCACGGGATACAAAAGCCATTTAACGCCTTCTATGTATTCGGTTATTCCATTTAAACTATTCATATCAAATGTATCAACAGACATCCCAGCTGTAAAACGACCAAAAGAGAAAACTGTAACAACAGTAATTAGCAGAAAGGTATATTGAATAACTTTCCCGATAGGTAATAAACGATAGGCAGCAAGTTTTTTTGGATGAATTAAGCTATCGATAAATAGTTGTGAGTGTTTCATAAACATATCTCCTCCAATCGTTATTTTACCATGTTCAACTTTGACAAGATATGAAAATAGAAATAATAACTGAGAGTACGATATTGAAATGGGTCATCACCAAAAGTTGTGGATGACTTTTGTTAAAACATATACTATGTAAATAGGTTGATCTTCGTTTCGACTGGGCGACTCCAGGAAGCTTTGCTCTGTGCGCCAGCAACAACAAATGTTTACTGTAGCGAAAGCAAAGCGGCAGCAAATGTTTTATCTGTGCGAAAGCGTAGCGACAGCAACAACAAAGCGCCCAGTCGGAACGGAAATCAACCATACGTTTTGGTGATGATTTATTGAAATGTTAATATTGTGTAAAGAAGTTAAAGGTTATCTTTACTTTTTCTTTATTATCATTTAAAGATTAGGAATAGAGTAGTAGAGACGTAGGAATTGGAGCGAATACAATTGACAATAGATTGGCAAAGTATACTATTTCAATTTTTAGGCGGTTTAGGAGTCTTTTTATTTTCCATTAAATTTATGGGGGATGGGCTCCAAAAATCGGCAGATGATCGACTGCGTGAATGGTTGAATCGATTTACAACAAATCCTCTAATGGGCGTGTTAGTGGGTATAGTTGTAACGATTTGTATCCAGTCGAGCTCTGCAACGACGGTAATTACGGTTGGGCTAGTGAGTGCAGGGTTTTTAACATTACGACAAGCAATCGGTGTCATTATGGGAGCCAATATTGGCACGACAATTACCGCTTTTATTATTGGTATAAATATCGGCATTTATTTTTATCCGTTATTAGCGATTGGTGCAGGGTTGTTATTTTTCTTTAAGAAATCTACCTATCAGTATATCGGACAAATATTATTTGGCTTCGGGGGATTATTTTTAGGATTAGAGTTAATGAGTGCAAGCATGCAGTCACTTCATCAATTAGCTGATTTTGAATCATTAACGCTTCAGCTAAGCAATCTGCCCGTTGTAGGAATTTTTCTAGGGGCAATTTTTACATTGCTTGTTCAAAGTTCAACAGCGACTGTCGGTGTGCTACAGGGCTTATACGCTGAGCATTTAATTGGTTTAGAGAGTGCTCTACCTATTTTATTTGGTGAAAATATAGGCACGACCGTTACAGCAGTATTAGCATCACTAGGTGCTTCTATATATGCTAAACGTGCGGCAGCGGCACATGTGTTATTTAATATTATAGGTACAATCATTTTCATGGTGTTCTTTACACCCTTTATGCAGTACGTTTTATGGATTAGCGGACTATTCCACTTAGAGCCGAAAATGCAAATAGCGATAGCACATGGCTCATTCAACATCATTAATATGATGATCCAGCTGCCATTTATCGGAGGATTGACTGTACTTGTCACGAAGCTAGTGCCTGGGCGTGATGGCAATATTGATGTGACAACGAAACATTTAGATCCGTCATTCATCGATTCCTCTCCAGCGATTGCACTCGGGCAAGCAAAGGAGGAAGTACTACGTATGGGGGAGCACGCGCTTCGTGGTTTAGAAGAAACATTTTTATATATGAAAACAGGTGAGGCTACTCACATTCCTACAGTTTTACAACTAGAAGTAGCGCTCAATCATTTAGACAAGGAAATTACGAATTATTTAGTAATGGTGTCTAAGCAGCCACTTTCTCGCGCAGACTCAGTAAGACACCATACACTTTTAACAAATGTACGGGACATTGAGCGTATTGGTGATCATTTTGAAAATATTTTAGAGCTTTTACAATATAAAGATCATCATGAGGTAACTTTAAGTAAGTCAGCACGACAAGATTTAATAGGGATGTTTAGCTTAGCGATTGAAGCTGTACGAAAGAGTATTGCGGCACTGGATACAGCTAGTTTGAGCTTGGCGCAGGAAGTAACTGAGCTCGAAAGTTTGATAGATGATATGGAAGATAAGCTTAGACAAAAGCATATTGCACGCTTAAATACAAATGAATGTAATGGAGCTGCGGGAATCGTCTATACAGATATCGTTAGCAATTTAGAGCGTATAGGAGATCATGCAGTAAATATAGCTGACTCTATTTTAGGAATTAGAAATTAAGGAAATGAAACCTTCAGCTTTGTAAATCCGTATGAAAGGAACTGCGCGATCAGGCGGGTTAAATAGAAATATTGAGGATTTCTTTGTTGAGAATGAGCTTATGCCCTTTATTAGTTACGAGGAAACAGCTCTACTCTCGAATATAGAGGAAATCAGGACTTCTAATTATCTAACTTGATGCACGACAAAAGGGGAGGTTTTTTATGGAAGTTGTAGGCTGGGTATTAGTGATTGCCTGCTTTATCATTTCATTTGTTGGATTGGTGTACCCGATCATTCCAGGTGTGATTTTTTTACTTGGTGGTTTTTTAGTATATGGATTGTTTTTTTCATTTGCAGAGTTAAGCTGGTTGTTCTGGACGAGTGAAATTATATTTGTTGTCATATTATTTGTTGCTGATTCTGTAGCAAATGCCTTTGGTATTAAGAAATTCGGTGGCTCCAATGCAGGTATGTGGGGCAGTACTATTGGTTTATTAATTGGCCCGTTCATCATTCCTGTTCTAGGAATAATAGTAGGTCCATTTTTAGGAGCGGTAATTGCAGAGTTAATGGTAGAGCGTCGTACATTTGGAGAGGCTGTAAAAAGCGGTGTTGGCTCTCTCGTGGGCTTCTTAACATCGACACTTGCAAAAGCTGTGATTCAAATCGTCATGATTGTTGTGTTCTTTATAGCGATATGATTTTCTTCCCTAAGACGTTTAACAATTAAAGAAACAGGTTAGGATAGTAATCGTATTGGCTTTTCAGTCAAAAGGCTGAAATCTTTAATTTGAAGTATTTTTCGTTGAATGGTTTGACCAATTTTGATAATCTAATAATGTATTAATTATTTCTTTACTTTAGGAGGAACTTAACAATGGCTTATGTATTACCACAATTAACTTACGCTTATGACGCATTAGAACCACATATCGATGCAAAAACAATGGAAATTCACCATTCAAAACACCACAATACTTATGTAACAAACTTAAACGCAGCAGTAGAAGGCACTGAATTTGCTGAAAAAGGCATTAACGAACTTATCGCAAACATGGATGCTCTTCCAGCTGACAAACAAACTGCTGTTCGTAACAATGGTGGCGGACATGCTAACCATACATTATTCTGGGAAGTAATCGCTCCAGGCGGATCAAACACTCCAGTTGGCGAAGTAGCAAAAGCAATCGATGCTAAATTCGGTTCTTTCGATGCATTCAAAGAAGAGTTTGCAAAAGCTGCTACAACTCGCTTCGGTTCAGGGTGGGCTTGGTTAATCGTTGATGGTGACTCAGTTGCTGTTACATCTACTCCAAACCAAGACTCTCCAGTTATGGAAGGTAAAAAACCAGTCCTAGGTTTAGACGTTTGGGAGCATGCTTACTACTTAAACTACCAAAACCGTCGTCCAGATTACATCGGCGCATTCTGGAACGTAGTAAACTGGGATGTAGTAGAAGCTAAATTCCAAGCTGCAAAATAATCTCTATTTAGATAGAAGGCTATGCCCCGGTGATGTATCACCGAGACATAGCCTTTTTTGCTGTCTTTTTAGGTTCTAAATGCTTCTAGGTATCCTATAAATGGTTGGGGATGTTCCGATACGCCTGCTAAAAAATTAGAAGTCAGTCGGTTAAATTGAAGGAGGAGTTCGCCTTGCTGTTTGAAGAAGTTTTATATTGTGCCTCCCTCTTCCAATAATTTATGTCAAAACATTTTTCAAGTAATCAATAAAAAAAAGAAACTTTTCATTTTAAAATGCCGTCAAATAGAATGATGTTTTCAAACATAAATTCACAAGTACATGCTTTCCTGACGTATCTTCGAATGGTATACTAGATATCGTGTATTTAAATTGTAATTAGATGAGGAGGGGAATACATATGCGCAAAGCACCGGGAAAAAACCGCGCGACGAATGTTAAAGCAAAACATCACTCTAATTTAACATTTCGTATGAATGTCCTTTTCTTTGCTATATTTATGGTATTTTCGTTGCTGATTTTTAGGCTTGGCTATATGCAGATTGTAAAAGGGGAAGATTATGTACGCGAATTAGAGCGTAAAGAAGAGGTACCTGTTAATACAAGTGTGCCAAGGGGACGTATGTATGATCGATACGGACGTATTTTAGTGGATAACCAACCAGAAAATGCTATTACGTATACGAAAATGCCGAGGACAACAACTGATGAAATGCTGGAAATAGCGGAAAAGCTGGCACAATTGATTGAGCAGCCTATAAACCGTGTCACTTTACGTGATAAGCAGGATTTTTGGATTAATAAAAATCGTGACGCTGCCTCTGAAAAAGTAACCGAGGCAGAAAAAAAGAAAATTGGAAACCAAGAAAATAAGACGACAAGTCAAATCAATGGAGAGATAGATAAACTTGTTCGTGAACGAATTACAAACGAAGAATTATTACAACTGACAGACAAGGATATGGAAGTATTAGCAATTTTCCGAGAGATGGCATCAGGCTACAATTTATCACCGCAAATTATTAAGAGTGAAAATGTATCAGATAGTGAATTTGCACTTGTCTCTGAGCGTTTAACTGAACTACCAGGCGTTAACACAACAACGGACTGGAAGCGTTTGAAATTATCATCACTCGCTATTTTAGGACGCACAACCGTACCAGCAAAAGGGATTCCGAAAGAAAAGCTGAATTATTATTTAGCTCGAGATTATTCACGAAATGACCGTGTTGGTGAAAGTTATATTGAAGCGCAATATGAAGATTTACTGCAAGGACAAAAATCCGTTGTTAAAAATATTACGGATAAAAAAGGTCAAGTAGTCGATACCGTTACGACTTTTGAGGGTAAACCTGGTAATGATTTAGTCTTAACACTGGATAGCGAGTTAACCGCTGAACTTGACAAAATTGTTGAGGAAGAATTGCTTAAAGTAAAATCACAAGGGGCTTCAGCTTTACTTGATCGTGCCTTTTTAGTTATGATGGACCCAAATACAGGCGATGTTTTATCAATGAATGGTAAAAAAATTGAAAAAAATCCTGAAACAGGAAAGAATGAAGTCGTTGATTATTCGTATGGGACCTTTACAACAGCTTATGAGGCAGGTTCTGCAGTTAAGGCAGCAACATTGCTAACTGGGTATAAATTGGGAGCCATTACGCCAAGTACTGTATTAGGGGATGAACCAATCCAATTATTAAATACACCAGTAAAAAAATCTGTTTTTAACCCTGGTGGCTATATTTCAATGGATGGTTTAAGAGCCTTGGAGCAATCTTCTAACGTTTATATGTTTAAAACAGCTCTGCTTATTAATGGAACACCATATAGCTATGGGATGCCACTTCGTTTAAAAGACGATACATTCCCAAAAATGCGTAATTCTTATGCACAATTCGGGTTAGGTGTAAAAACAGGGATCGATTTACCAAATGAAGTTAGTGGGGTACAAGGTCTAACTGGTCCAACCTATGGGGGTAAAGCACTCGACTTAGCTATTGGACAGTATGATACGTATACACCGTTACAATTGGCACAGTATATCTCGACAATTGCAAATGGTGGCTATCGCATTCAGCCACATGTTGTGAAGGAGGTACGTGAACCATCAAATGATGGGCAATCGCTAGGTCAATTAGTAACAGAAATAGGACCAACAATTTTAAATCAGATTGATAACTCAGCAGATGAAATTAACTATGTAAAACAAGGGTTACGTCGTGTTTATACAGGCGCAAATGGTACAGCAAAAAGATATTTTGCAAATGCACCATATACAGCCGCAGGAAAAACAGGAACAGCTGAAGTAATGTATTACGGGGATTTACGACAGTATAGGGGTCAGTATTCACTTACTTATACACATGTAGGCTTTGCCCCTTATGAGAATCCTGAAATTGCCTATGCCGTAGTTATTCCTTGGGCTTCAACAAACCCTAGACAACCTTTTTCGGCTAATAATGAGATTGCAAGAAGAGCTGTAGATAAATATTTTGAGTTAAAAGCAAAATATAACACTGAAAAAGTGACAGAAAGTAATGTAAAACAACCAATTTTACCTGCTATTACACAAGACAAAATTGGTGAAGATGAGCAAAAATAAGAGAAAACCGCTAGTGCATATCAATGCCTAGCGGTTTTTTTACAGTTTCAGAGTATTATTGACTACCCGCGAAAAAACCACGGTATGAAAAAATAATAACTTTCATACCGTGGTTTATTTATTCTCCAATAAAAGACTTATTGTACAGATAATTGTTGAATAGCTATTTCAAATTGTTGTTTCGGTTTTATTCCATAAAGCTCTATATTATTACAAAAATAAGACTCTACCATAAAATCAGCGGCTTCCTGTAGAGTATATTCCCGATGATCCATAATAAGTGTTAAATATGTTTTGAAGTAATTGGCATTTTGTACTTTTGCATGTTTAATCACAAAGTCAAACTCCTCTTAGATTATTTCCTGACACAATTGCTTATTATAGCATCTTTCCATTAGGAAGCAAGTTTATCCTCACTTTGAAGAATGCTCCTACCTCTGAAGGTAGTGAAATCCATGCAGCTATGGTCCCTTTCATAGGGGGCAGGCACCTAAGTAAATAGAGGAAATCAGTCTAAGTAAGTCCCATCCCGTGGCAATTTATCTATAGCGACAGCAACAACATGTTTTCTGTGCGAAAGCGAAGCGACAGCAATAACAAATAAGTCAATTGTAAACCCATCTTTACAATCGTTTACAAAGCATTACATTCCTTTACGTCTCTTTTACGAACTGTTTATACGACTTCAACAATTAGTCATTATAGTAAAGATTGTAAGACAAATAACTATAAAATGTTTATGACGGGGGCAAATGAGATGAAAAAGTGGAAGTACTTAACGATGACAGCGGTAATGGGGTCAGCATTAATGCTTGGCGCATGTGGTAGCGACTCTGCGCAAAAAGGTAACAATGCAGAAACAAACGCACCGGCGAGCACGGGACAAGATGCTGCTGACAAAAAGCTGCAAGGAGCTGTAGCTGGAGATGGTTCATCAACAGTCGCACCAATTATTGAAGCAGTTGTTGAAGAGTATGCAGGGGCTCAACCGAATGTCAAAGTATCGGTAGGTGTTTCAGGTACTGGTGGTGGTTTTGAAAAATTCATCGCAGGTGAGACAGACTTTTCAAATGCATCTCGTCATATAAAAGATGAAGAGAAAGCAAAACTAGAGAAGGCGGGAACTGCTTTTACAGAGCTACCATTAGCATATGACGGCATATCAATTGTCGTGAATCCTGAGAATGATTGGGCAAAAGATTTAACAGTAGAGCAATTAAAGAAAATTTGGGTAGAAGATGGTAAAGCTAAAAAATGGTCTGATATTGATCCATCTTGGCCGGACGAAAAAATTGTCTACTACTCACCAGGTACTGACTCAGGGACGTACGATTACTTTGATGAAGTTATTTTAGACGGTGCTGATCTAGCAAGCTCAGCAACATTATCAGAGGATGATAATATGCTAGTTCAAGGTGTAGCAGGTGACAAAAACGCAATCGGCTTCTTCGGCTACGCATACTACCAAGAAAATAAAGATAAATTAGGCATCGTGAATGTAAATGGTGTTGAGCCAACAAATGAAACAATTGAATCTGGTGAATACGCACCGCTTTCACGACCATTATTTGTATATGTGAAAAATAGTGCTATGAAAGAAAGCGAAGCGGCATATGATTTTATCAAATTTACACTTGAGCATGCAGGAGAAATGGCAGAAGCAGTAGGTTATGTCAGTCTACCTGAAGATAAATATAGTGAAGCTTTAAAAACTTTAGAAGGCTTAAAATAAGTAGACATGCATAGAGGGAAAGAGATGTATGCTCTTTCCCTCTATTATTTGAAAGGAGCACCTAATGGTTTCTCAAAAAGAAAACAAGACATCATCTGTGCAGCAATTAATTGCAAATTCGCGCAATCAAAAAACGAAGAAAATAGTGGAAAAAGCAATGCCAGCACTATTATTTTCTGCAGCTCTTATATCAATATTGACGACATTTGGCATAGTTTTCACCCTTATTTTTGAAACGTTTGAATTCTTTAAACGTGTTTCGATTACGGATTTCCTATTTGGTACACAGTGGCTACCGTTTTCAGGAAAGGAACCGTTATTTGGGATTTTACCTTTAATAGCTGGAACATTGAAAGTTACGCTTATTGCAGTTGTCGTAGCAGTTCCGTTTGGCATAGCTTCAGCTATTTATTTAAGTGAATATGCAAGTGAAAAAATAAGACGTACAGTTAAGCCTATTTTAGAAGTGTTAGCGGGTGTACCAACAATCGTTTATGGCTTCTTTGCATTAACATTTGTAACGCCAATGTTACAGCAAATTATTCCAGGGTTAAAACTTTTTAATGCACTTAGTCCAGGGATTGTTGTTGGGATTATGATTTTACCAATGATTACGTCACTTTCTGAGGATGCGATGTCATCGGTCCCAAATAGTATGCGTGAAGGGGCTTTAGCTCTTGGAGCAACAAAGTTTGAAGTAGCTATAAAGGTAGTATTACCAGCTGCCTTATCAGGTATTGTCGCTTCAGTTGTTCTCGCTATTTCCCGGGCAATTGGAGAAACTATGATTGTATCGCTAGCAGGTGGATCTACGCCTAAATTCGATTTAGATGTGACAGACTCGATTCAAACGATGACTGCGTATATTGTACAAGTTGCAACAGGAGACGCTGGTTATGGTACGACAATTTATTATTCTATTTATTCAGTCGGATTCACATTATTTATCTTTACTTTAGTGATGAATTTACTAGCCCACTATATTTCGAAACGCTTCAGGGAGGTTTACTAGCATGCGCTATATGGACGACACGGCCGTCATGAAACGAATGACAAAGCGTATTACATTCAATAAAGTTTGGAAGTCATTTTTCTTCTTAGCAACAACCTTTGCTTTAGTGACACTTGTTATTTTGCTTTATCGCATAGTAACGCAAGGTGTCGATTATTTATCCATCGATTTTTTAACAAATTTTGCTTCACGTTTTGCAGATAAAGCGGGTATTAAGGCAGCTTTAATAGGCTCACTTTGGCTGATGGCAGTCGTCGCTCCAGTATCGATTATATTAGGTGTAGGGACTGCGATTTATTTAGAAGAGTATGCAAAGAAAAATCGATTAAATGATTTTATTCGTATGAATATCTCGAACTTAGCGGGTGTTCCTTCCATTGTTTTTGGTTTACTTGGGTTAACAATTTTTGTTCGAATGCTGGGACTTGGAAAAAGTGTTTTAGCAGCCGGCTTTACAATGAGTTTATTAATTTTGCCAGTGATCATTGTTGCCGCGCAGGAGGCAATTCGTGCAGTACCGAATGAACAACGAGAAGCTTCTTATGGTATGGGTGCGACAAAATGGCAAACGATTGTGCATGTTGTGCTACCAGCAGCCATTCCTGGGATTTTAACAGGAAGTATATTAGCGATGTCTCGTGCGATTGGTGAAACAGCACCACTAGTAGTTATAGGTATTCCAGTTATTTTACAATTTTTACCTAACGGCTTGTTAAGTCAATTCACAGCTTTGCCAATGCAAATATACGATTGGGCAAAACGTCCGCAAGAGGCATTTCAATATGTAGCGGCAGCCGGTATTTTAGTACTTATGACCGTGCTTTTACTGATGAACTCTATTGCCATTTTTATTCGAAATAAATTCCAAAAACGTTATTAATGAGGTGACCTTATGGTACTGGGTATTAAAGAGGAAAAATCAATTGTCAAATCCATTCATACGGCTACAAAGCCATCTGCTGATGTTGCAAAAAAAATAGTATATGATACACGTAATTTGAATTTGTGGTATGGTGATCATCATGGTTTAAAAGACATCAACTTAAGCATCTATGAAAATGAAGTAACAGCTATAATTGGACCTTCTGGCTGTGGGAAATCTACTTATTTAAAAACTTTAAATAGAATGGTAGAGCTTGTACCGAGTGTTCGAACATCAGGGGAAATAGTCTATCGTGAGCGCAATATTTTAGATAAAAACTATACGGTCGAGGAATTACGTACCCGAGTAGGTATGGTATTCCAGAAGCCAAACCCATTCCCAAAGTCTATCTACGATAATATTGCATATGGTCCACGTATCCATGGTATTAAAAATAAGAAGATTCTTGATGAGATCGTTGAAAAGTCTTTACGAGGTGCGGCAATTTGGGATGAAGTAAAGGATCGCTTAAACCAAAATGCATATGGCCTATCAGGTGGTCAGCAACAACGAATCTGTATTGCGCGTTGTTTAGCCATTGAACCAGATGTTATTTTAATGGATGAGCCAACATCCGCACTTGATCCGATTTCTACATTAAAAGTCGAGGAGCTTGTACAAGAACTGAAAAAAGATTATTCAATTATTATAGTGACACATAATATGCAACAAGCAGCGCGTATTTCCGATCGTACAGCATTTTTCTTAAGTGGAGAGGTTGTTGAGTACGATAAAACAGACGTTATATTCCAAACACCAGCAGATCAACGTACTGAAGATTATATTTCAGGTCGATTCGGCTAAGGAGGAGCAGTAAATGGTAGTACGTGAACGTTTTGAACAGGAATTAAAAGAAGTCCAAGAACAATTTATTGAGATTGCTAATAGTAGTGTCAATGCTCTTAAATTAGCATTTGAAGCATTATTAAATCAGGATTTAGAGGCATCTTTAAAAATTCTTGAGGATGATTTAATCATCAATCGTCTTGAAGAAGAAATCAATGATCATGTTATTTTAATGATTGCGAAGCAGCAGCCTGTAGCTACTGATTTACGTCGTCTCATGGTTCTTGTAAAAGCGGCATCTGATATGGAAAGAGTGGGGGACTATGCAGTTAATATTGCAAAAGAAACGATTCGTATAGGAAAAGAGCCCTTAGTCTTTCCTACAACAAATTTGCAAACGATGTGTAATAAGACTGTAGAAATGCTAGAAAGTATTATAAAAGCATTTACAGAGGAAGATACTGCTCATGCCAAGGAAATTGCTGAACTAGATGATTACGTTGATGATTTATATGGAGCGACAGTAACGCTATTGCTACGTGCCGGAGCTGAAAATCCAGCACATATTTCTCAAATCACACACCTAACATTCGTTTGCCGATATTTAGAGCGCTCAGCTGACCATGCAACAAATATTGCGGAACATTTATTCTACTTGGTCAAAGGTAAACATTATGAATTAAATAATTAGTAACCGGAGAGCCAATTATAGGCTCTTTTTAGTTTGTCGACATAAGAATAAAATGTATCAATAATCAAAGGTTGATTTACACTCCGAGTTGGCGCGGGCTTGGGCTCAATCTCCTCGTCACTTCGTTCCTGCCGGGCTTTCAGCTCAAGCTCATCCCGCAGGAGTCGCCACTCTCCGTGAAAAATCAACAGTTCCTATCGAAAGTATGAGTAAACATAAAGCTTTATTCATTAGGAGTAACGTTTGTTTTGCAGTCTGATAAGAGCCAATTATAGGCTCGTTTTTTCATAGTGTTGAAAAACAACGCTTAAGGGGATTTTTGATTTTTGTAAATATGGTGTAGGGTGATTCCGTGCTACTAATTCTCCTGTGAGCCAGTGTCGAGCCACTTTGTTAACACTCCACTTTTGCACTTGTACCCAATTCTTTTGATGCTTCATTTTCGCACAAACAAAACCCTCTGCTGCCGTTTCATTGGCACTACGCTTTCGCGCAAAAAACATCTATTGGCCCGAACCCTGGAACGCGAAAGTAGGGGAACAAAGGCTAAGAGCATCACGGCCTGTGATAACGCCTTCGTGACCAACATCCCGTCGCTACCGCTACGGTAGCACTACGCTTTCGCACAGAAAACATTTGTTGCCCCAAGCGGCTCATCGGACGCCCCCAGGAAGTTCTGCTCTGCGCGAAAGCGAAGCGTCAGCAACAAAGCGCTCAGTCGGAACGGAAATCAACCCCTCGCCTTGCTGAAGAGCCGTATAATACTAAGTAATAGCAACATTTTATTAAAAATAGCGTCAAAATACTGCATGCATTATTGTATTGTCAAAAAATTATTTTGGTTATACTATAGACATTATCCGAAAAAATGTGCTGAGGTGGTGCTGTTTCGTGAAAGATGCTGTAGAATTACTCATAGAGAAATTTGATCTGGAATTCACACCAGAACAACGAGACTTTTTATGTTTTCTATATGAAAACTTACATCTTGAGGAATTAAGTGACAAAGAACAAAGTTTTTTTATTGACTATTTTTACAAGAGTGAAACATTACGAAATATGGCAGCATTTGCACTTGAATTGGCAGATATCATGCGTGAAATTTGCGAACTTATACCAGCTATTGAGAAAACCGAACGATTGACCAATGGAAAAGAGCAACGCTTGTATAATGAGCGAAAGTGGCAGATAGCTAGGCGTCAAAAGCTAAGTCGTCAAACAATAAAAAAAGGAAATATCCTATATGTTCCTTTTGATGAATACAAAGAAGAAACAGGTCCAATTATTATCTGTCTTGAACAAACAACAGGAATGGCTGCATATTCTGAACTTTGTAAAAGCATAATTTTACCGTTATTTATGAACGCGCACCGTGAACGTCGCGATTTATATATCGTTCCATATGACTGTCAAATTCATGTGCATTATCGATTCGAAAACGGTCATTTAAATTTATCAGATTTTAAGGATTTTATTGAATATAAGGCAAAGGGAGAAGCTGCAATTCTGCCAGTACTTCATTTTGTAAAAGGCTTGCTTCAAGAAAATCAGCATTGTACAGAAGCGGATATTATCATTTTTACAGAAGGTACTCCAATCGATGGACAGTATCTCGTTGGAAAGCAAGCGAAAGCTTTACTTGAAGAAATGAAGCGTAAGTACCATGCTGAATTTTCGGTTATCGCTATGCATGAACATAATTTTAATGAGCAGCAATTTTGGTTCGTCAACAAAGCTTTTTTTGCGGATGACGCTATTCAATAAAAAAGGAGCTGATCGTATTGATTGGCTGCTTTTTTGTAGTTAAGGACACTATAGATTTTGATGCCTGTGGTTCACCTAAGCATAGTCGGCGTCTAGGATAAAGTGCTACATCCTCGAGGTCGCTTCAATCCCTCGGTTAAAAGTGCTGGAGCGTTTACTTTTGCTTCGGGCTCTCAAGCGCATTTGTTCTGAATATACATAGTAGTTAGAGGAGAAAGATATGGATTCATTGAAGTGGTTATTACCTAAGATTACAGCACCGACATGGACGGAGGTTATTGTTGCCATCGCTTTTTGTGTCGTTGGTTGGCTGTTTCAACAATTTGTAATAAAGAAAATTATTAATCGCATAGTTGTATTTTTGAGAAATCGTCAACGAGAATTTCAAGCAACGGTGCTAGAACAATTTAATAAATCGATTCGCTATGCATTCATGTCTGCGGTGATTGTACTTAGCTTGTCGTTAATATTAGATGTATTCTTATTTACACATGTAGCAACTAAAAATTTTGTGTTGTCTATTATGGTGTTTTTTGCCTTTAAAGGTGTATATGATGTATTACATTTTTATACAAAGCAGCCACTAACATTGAATAATGATGAAGAACCGAATGTCCTGTTACCGTTTTTTCTTCGTATAGGAAAAGTACTTATCATGATATTGGCAATGTTTATGATTGCTTCATTTTGGGATTTTAATTTGAATGGTTTTTTAACGGGGATTGGTTTAACGGGTGTGGCGATTGCCTTTGGTATTCGAGATACACTAGCACATGTTTTTGGTGGGATGTCAGTCGCATTAGATAACCCGTTTCAAATTGGTGATTGGGTAGCAACAGAGGACCAAAAAATTGAAGGAACAATTGAGGATATTAATCTTCGAAGTACATTAATTCAAACGGGTGATAAAGGGCTTGTTTATGTACCTAACTCTTATTTGGTAAATCGACCAATCTATAATTTATCCAAAAGGGAAAAACGAAAATGTGAGCATTTTTTATTTGTTGCTGCTGAAAATGAAGAAGAAACATTACGCAGTGCTTTAAGTGCCATTCAAAAGGAAATTTATTTGCATGCTCAAACAGAAAAAGATATGATTCATGTATGTATAGATGAGTTTTATCCAACTTCCTATCGAGTCCTTGTACGTTTCTTTGTGGCAACAAACGATACGGCAGTAATGCTGAATGTGCGACAGGATATTTTGTTTGCTATTCGTCAAATCTTTCAAGAACAAAATATTATAGTAGCAAATCCGGCTGAAGATGAATGGATTAGTACTAAAAAATAATTTGAATTGTTTGTTTTCTTGTTTTACAATGAATACATGCAATCAGCTTTGATGAAGAGTAGTAGCCATTATTTTTTGTTTTAGAGAGCTAGTGGTCGGTGGGAACTAGTACAAAAACTTGGCGAATGGACTTCGGAGCTCTAATCCTGAATAAAGTATGGATTAGCGTCTGCCTACGTTATAGGGTATAGAGATGGTCTTTAAATCTTTCAGTGGCTACCTAAGCATCAGCTGAATGTAATTATGCCGGGGCATAATTGATGAAGACCAATGAAGGTGGCACCACGGCTTTTCCGTCCTTTTGTGATGGAAAGGCCTTTTTATATGTTTTGGTGGAACTGAACAGTGTTATACAGTTCAAGTTCCTGACACAATGTTTAGTTAAAAGAAAGTGAAATGGTAACGAAACGCCAGTGTCAAAACGCCAGTGCATAATTGATAGATTTTGGTGTAGAAGAGCAGAGCATAGAGAAGGAGAGAAAGAGGATGACAGTTGAGCTTAGAAAGTTTGCCATGAAGGCATTACAGGGTGATATGATGACGCCAATTTCCGTTTATCAATCACTTGAAGGGAAGCATAAAATGCTTTTCGAATCGTCTGCCAAGCATGAAGAAAGCGGGCGTTACTCGTTTATCGCCGTCAACCCAATTGCAGAACTAATTGGAGATAGGGATGGTTATTCTTATACAAAAGAAGGAGAAACAGAAAAATCGAATGACAATGTATTGCTAAAATTACAGCAAGTTATGCCATATCATAAGACAAAGTACCCTTTCGCCTTTTTTGGAGGAGCTATTGGGTTCTTTGGTTACGAAACAGCATTTTATACAGAACAAATAGGTGAATACTTGCAGGATGATCTAGAAATGCCCGATGTTCATGTCTTTTTCTATGATACATTTATTGTTTTTGATCATTTAAAGCAAGAGGTTACATTAGCAGCAATCGATTTATTTAATGAAGGGCGTTCTCTTGAATCGATGGAATTGGCTATTTCTACAATGCAGAAGCAGCTTCATGCTGGAACAACTTTTGACGCCATGACGTTTGGAGAGCTAAATTTCAGACCGATGATTGCCAAAGAAAATTTTGTTGCAATGGTTGATCGCGCTAAGCAGCATATTCGTAAGGGTGACATTTTTCAAATAGTCTTATCACAACGCTTCATTTCACCATATAAAGGGAATCCTTTTGCTTTATATCGTCAGTTACGTACTTCTAACCCGTCACCATATATGTTCTATATGGATTTTGGTACGTATACGATTTTAGGAACATCTCCTGAAAGTCTCGTTAAGGTGAAGGATCGAAAGGTCACGACAAATCCAATAGCAGGAACGAAGCCTAGAGGTAAAACTGTGGAGCAGGATAACGCGATTGCGGAAGTGTTATTAAATGATGAAAAAGAAATTGCTGAACATCGTATGCTCGTAGATTTAGGGCGCAATGATCTTGGGCGTATTGCTAAAGTCGGTTCAGTGAAGCTTATAAAATATATGAATATTGAGCGTTATAAACATGTAATGCATATTGTATCGGAGGTTATCGGTGAATTACGTGAGGATGTACATGTTTTGGATGTTCTTAGAACTTGCCTTCCTGCTGGTACAGTATCAGGTGCGCCGAAAATTCGCGCTATGCAGCTAATCAATGAGCTAGAGCCTGTGAAGCGTGGTGTCTACGCTGGCGCAGTAGGTTATATTTCCACTACAGGTGATATGGATTTAGCTCTAGCTATTCGGACAATGATCATCAAGGATTATCGTGCGCATGTTCAGGCAGGGGCCGGTATTGTGTATGATTCAGTGCCTTTGTCAGAATACGAGGAAACACTAAATAAAGCTCGCGCATTATTGGAGGTAAAACAATGATTTTACTAATCGATAATTATGATTCATTCACATATAATTTATTTCAGCAAATAAGTATGCTTGGGAAAGATGTTAAAGTAGTACGTAATGATGAAGTGACAATTGAAGAAATTAAGAAAATGCAACCAGAAGCTATTATTTTATCGCCTGGACCAGGTGCGCCAATAGATGCTGGAATAACAGTAGATGTTGTCAAAAAGCTTTATACGAAATTTCCGATTTTAGGCATTTGCCTTGGACACCAATCGATAGGTCAAGCTTTTGGGAGTAGCATCGTTCAAGCTAAACATATAATGCATGGAAAATTATCGACGATTCAATATGAAAAAACAGGCTTATTTGCTCAGTTAGACGGTAAAATAGAAGTAATGCGCTATCATTCACTCGTCATTGAGCCAAGTACGTTACATGACGATTTTAATATTTTAGCAAAGTCCAGTGGTGATGGTGAAATAATGGCGATTCAACATAAGGAGTACCCACTTTATGGGCTACAATTTCATCCAGAATCCATTGGAACACAAGAGGGGAGCATAATGATGCAAACCTTCTTAGAACAAATTTCATAAACGAAATAAAATAGGCTGCCATCAAAAATCAGTAATTGTGATTTTTGGTGACAGCCATTTTTGCAAATAGGATGGTAATATTATTGCTTTTTCCCTGTAATCAGTTTCGCAATTTCCTCTAATGACATTGAAGAATTGACATCGTAGGCACCAATTTGTAAGCTTCGAGCGTATTTAGGATTAGCAAGTAAAAGTTCCATTTCAACACTATTTTCGATGACGCCACCATCTTCAAGCTTTTGCGCTACGGTATATGGTTCCATACCGCTATAAATTTGAAGTGTCATAGTGGTAACGTTTCCTTGAGACGTCGATTCATGTTTATCTTTAGCCGATGTTTTAGGTGCATCTGTTTTCTGTGAGTTTTCCTTTGGAGCTTGTTTACCTTGTTCCTTTAACAATGCAATTTCTTTATTTGCCTGATCGAGCTTTTTTTGCAGCTCCTCTACATTTTCTGTGTTGTTGGAAGCTTTCGTCGGAAGACCGATATTGAGATCAAAACGAACTGCTAAAGCTAGCAATGCTCCGACAAGAAAAAGTGCAATGCCAAATGCGCGGATAGCGGAATTATTCATAGATTACCGACCTCCGTTTGCAATTACTTGGCGGACTTGCTCTTCAGTTAAGTTCGAACGAATACTTATATCTGCTACAGAAAGACCCTGCTTATTAAGTTCAAGTACCTGACTTATAATAATTTGATGGATAGGTTTCGTTTTTGAAGCAGCTTGACCTGTTTTTGATGTCTGAGCAGCCTGTTGAACAGTTTGCATGACCTGTTGGATGTTCGGATTTGGTATCGTGTTATTTTGTGCAGATGATGATTTAACCTGAAACTCTGGCTCTAATAACAGCTCCTCCTCAACAATTTTCAGACGACGTTTTAAATTATTTGTTTCTTGAAAAATAGAGATGGATAGCTCCTCTACATCTTGTTCGACTTTTTTTGAGTTATTTTTGAAAAAGAACGACACGATAATTAGGAGAATTCCCACAATCATAAGTATGATGGATAAATCCACTAGTTTCACCTCATTAAGTATGTAATTATAAGGTATTTTACCATATGCAAACTTAATATGAAATGAAGGTAGATTTTTTTTTAGTTTATGTTATAATAGGTTAGTCGTATAAATCATGCTCAAAATTTAAATTCTTGATATAGAGTGGGAGGGTTAATAATGCGCGTAAACATTACTTTAGCTTGCACAGATTGCGGCGAACGTAACTACATTTCTAAAAAGAACAAGCGTAACAATCCAGAGCGTCTTGAACTTAAAAAATATTGCTCTCGCGAGAAGAAATACACTCTTCACCGTGAAACTAAGTAATCGCTCATTAAGCCAAAACCACTCGTGGTTTTGGCTTTCTACATTTTTAAGAGGGGGATAAGCTTAACATGGATAAAACAACTTTACGGAACGAGGTAAAGGAAGCTCTTGCTGAAATGAGTGAAGTAGCTTACCGCGATCAATCATTTGCTGTATTAAAAAAAGTGTTACAGGAACCATATATAATAGAAGCAACTACAATCGGCATTACCATTTCCAATAAGCCAGAAATCGACACAATTCAATTAATAAAAGAACTGTGGCAACTTGGTAAAAAAGTGGCAGTACCTAAATGTAATCCAAAGACAAGAGAAATGTCATTTTATGCCATTGATTCGTTTGACCAACTTGAAACTGTTTATATGCATTTGCGTGAGCCAATTCCAGAAAAGTGTGAGTTTGTTGACGCAAATGAAATGGATGTCATCCTTGTTCCAGGAGTTGTTTTTGATCCGTTCGGCTATCGAATAGGCTACGGCGGTGGTTATTATGATCGCTATGTATTAAACTATAAAAAGGGTAAGCTTATGTCTCTCATATTTAACGAGCAGCTATATGAACATCTCCCAAGAGAAGCGCACGACTGCCCAGTAGATATCATTGTGACACCGACAAAACGTCTTGACTGTGTAACACAACGAGGAGCGAACTAAAATGGACAAAATGTTAGATATTTATGAATTACTAAAAACATATGGCACTTATATTTACACACGTGATCCGATTGGTGATTTGATGTTAATGGAGGATGAAATTCGCGAGTTGTATAAAGCGAATGTACTAGATATTAAAGATTACCAAATGGCATTGTTACTAATTCGACAAGAAACAACAAAACTTCGTATGAAAGAAAATAGCCAGTAAGTTTTTAAAATAAATCATTTGGGGTATTGTAAAAATAATGTAACATGTATGTAATATTCATAAAAACAGTGGCTTTCCACTGTTTTTATGATTTGTGAAACTTTTTACAATTAAAAACGTATATATTATTGTCCAGAGCGAACAAGGAGAACAGTTTTCCATAAATATATCTATTGATTATCTGTAAAAAATGGATTAAGATATATTTTGTTTCAGTAACAAATTGTAAAAAATTATTATTTTTTTGTAAGAAAGTAAGGAGGATGTTAGGAATGAAATCAATAAAGTGGCCTAAACATTCATTTATGATACTAGCAATTGTAGCAACTTGGATAAAAACGGTCATTGTTTATCACACAAGCTTTGAGATGAAAATTGAAAATGCAATGCAACAATTTATTTTGCTTATTAATCCATTGAGCTTCGTGCTATTTGCTTATGGTATTTCGTTATTCTTTAAATCACCGAAAGTTAAAAGTCGCTATATAATTACGATTAGTGTTATTTTATCGATTGTCTTATACGGAAATGTGGCATTCTATCGTTTCTACAACGACTTTATTACGCTACCGGTATTATTCCAGACAAGTAACTTTGGCGATCTAGGAACTTCAGTAGCAGCGATTGTCAGCCCTTGGGACTTATTATATTTCATCGACGTGCTGATTTTAATTTTAGCGAACAAATATTTGCCAAAGATGAAGGAAGCAGTAAAAGTCAACGTAGAATTCCGTCGCGCGTACTTCGTATTAGCGATTGCGATGACATTCTTAAACTTAGGATTAGCTGAAACTGAGCGTCCACAATTGTTAACACGTAGTTTTGACCGTGAATTACTTGTGAAAAACATTGGTACGTATAACTACCATTTGTATGATATTTATATTCAATCAAAATCCTCTGCTCAACGTGCGTTAGCGGATGGCAGTGAATTAGTAGAAGTGAACAACTATATTCGTTCTAATCAAGCAGCAATCAACCCTGAAATGTTTGGTAAATACAAGGGGCGTAATTTGATCCTTGTTTCGATGGAGTCTTTACAAAACTTTGTTATTAATAATCAAATGGATGGTCATGAAATTACACCATTCTTAAACTCTTTAACAAAAGATAAAGATACGTTTTATTTCAGTAACTTCTATCACCAAACTGGATTAGGGAAAACTTCTGACTCAGAGTTTATTACAGAGAACTCATTGTTCGGCTTAGGTCGAGGTGCGGTATTCTTCACGCATGGTGGAAATACGTATAACTCAATGGCTGAGCGCCTTGGAGATAATGGCTACTTTACAAATGTCATGCACCCGAATAATAAATCATTCTGGAATCGTGACATGATGTATCAATCATTACACATTAATAAATTCTATGATATAGATTCATATAAGATTGGCGAAGGGGAAGCAGTTAACTGGGGTATGAAAGACGTTCCATTCCTAGAGCAATCTGCAGCCTTAATGAAAGATATGCAACAGCCATTCTATTCGCGACTAATTACTTTAACGAACCATTATCCATTCACATTGGACCCTGAAGATGTAATGATTCCTGAATATACGTCAAACTCAGGTACATTAAATCGTTATTTCCAAACAGTTCGTTATATGGATGAAGCTCTTAAAGACTTCTTCCAAAGTTTAAAAGATCAAGGTGTATATGATAACTCTATTATTGTAATGTATGGTGACCATTATGGTATTTCAGAAAACCATAACAAAGCGATGGCTCAATATTTAGGAAAAGAAAGCATTACATCATTTGATAATGCAATGCTACAAGAAGTACCATTATTTATCCATATCCCTAACTCAGGAGATGGTAAAGAAATGACAGAGATTGCAGGACAAATGGATTTACGTCCAACAATTTTACACCTTCTTGGCATTGAAACTTCAAAAGATATGCAACTTGGTGCAGACCTATTCTCACCAGAGCATGAAGATTTCGTTGTTTTCCGTGACGGTCGTTTTGTAACAGATAAATATGTATACGTTGGTGAAGCTTGCTATGACAAAGCAACTGGTGAAGAAATTGATGGTGAGCCATGTGAGCCATACGCTGAACGAGCTACGAAAGAACTAGAAAATTCTGATGCCATCATTAATGGTGATTTACTCCGCTTCTATGACCAAAAGACAGGTAATTTGAAGCAAGGAGCAGTTAAGTAAACAAAGAAAGTGATCTCATGTTTAGTGAGATCTCTTTTTTGTTTTATTTTAAGCGTGTCTACTAGCGAGTTTTCAACAGAAGTGACGAATATAGTCTGGAAACTTCATTTAACACTTAAATGGGAGTGTTTGGAAGGGTTTTTATGTAATTCCTATCAACTGAAAATTTAAATCGTTCTGGAAGCCATGTAAGCAGCTTAGAGGAAAGGGGGCATTATCGTGTTAGAATGGGTGAAGAATTAATCCTCACTGCTCGAAAGGTCAAAAAGAGCAGCTCACAAATAGGAAGTAAATAGAAAAAAGAGCAGCCTCGTTATGGAGACCGCTCTTTCTTTGTCTGAATTTTAGTGTAATGTTGGTGGGTATCCGCTGTGAATTACAGTCATAATTACGAACCAACCGAATACTACTGCACTTAATAAGTTGAAAACAACGCTTAATAGGTTCTTTTCTTTAAGTGCTTGGAATGTACCAACTACAGCCAAAATTGAAACTAGACCAAAAATAACCATTAATAAGTTCATTAAAAATTGACACTCCTTTCGACATCAGAAAATGAATGTCGTCAACAATATTCCTCCTTAATTGTAAACGTTCTACTTGTTTTTGTCGAGAACTAAAATAGCTTAAACTATGAACATTTATCGTCAAATTGTGGTAAAGGCTGTATAATTGATATTGAGGTGATAGTAATGATGAACGTACGAAGTTATTCACTTGGACCTGTCCAAACGAATTGTTATATCGTATCGAATAAAAATAAAGAATGCATAATTTTTGATCCAGGAGAAGAAGCGGATCGAATTATCAAGGCAATACGTAGTAACGGCCTAAAACCATTAGCCATTTTTTTAACACATGCGCATTTTGATCATATCGGTGCCGTAAACGCTGTCCGCGAAGTTTTTAATGTGCCATTATGGATTCATGAAAAAGAAGTAAGTTGGTTAGGAGATCCAACAAAAAATGGCTCTAGTAAATACGCAGCATTACCAGATTATATTGTCGATGCTCCAGCTGAAGAAAATATAATTAAAAAAGAACAACTATTTGAAATAAGCGATTTTGGTTTTAAAGTTATTTTTACGCCAGGGCACTCACCAGGTAGTATTTCATATATATTTGAAAATGATGGCTTCGCTATTGTTGGAGATACACTCTTTGAACAAGGGGTCGGTCGTACGGACTTACTAGGAGGATCAACAAAAATATTACTAGCATCCATTCATGATAAGCTGTTGACATTACCTGAAGATACTATTATCTACCCTGGCCATGGTAATTATACAACAGTCGGTGCAGAAATGGAGACAAATCCTTTCTTGAATGGTTTTTAATAAATGACATCCCAAAACTATTGGCGATGAACTTGGAGAATTTATCCTTTAAAAATCCCCCTGGCATTTTCGTAATGCAAAGGGGGATTTTACTATGCTTTGAATTTTTTCTGTATCTAATGAATAAATTTACATAAAAAAAGCATGTCTCATATTGGATGAGACACGCGTTTTTCTTTGTATTAATGACCGCCACCAGGTACGTGAATGAATGTTGTATAGTACGTGAAGCCAGCAAAGAATACAGTTAAATATGCTCCGAAAATGTACATGTACATACGTTCTGAAAGGTTCAAGAAGCCTAATAATAAGAATAAACCTGTATTACCTACGAATAATAGCGATACTTCGTTCATACCACCAAGGTAGAACATGACTGCAAAAATACCTGTCCAGAATGCCATAACTTTATACATATTATCCATGAAGATTTCCCCTCCTTTTGCCCACGACACAATAATCTCTTACTCATTATAAATGATATGAAAGGTATCTGTAAACTGGAACTTCTTCTTCTTTGTGACAAACCATTGGATTTTAAAAGTTAGTTATCCATTTCTGTCACGTTTATTTCATATTTACATAAATCACAATTATGTACCATGCTATCAATTTGTATAAAATCATTGCTCGAAAATAGTGCATCAACCTGTCCTTTTAAATACGATTCATGCAAAGAACAAACAAGTTCTGAATGAGTAGTAAGTTGCCCTTGGAATGGACAATTAAAAATGGAGAACGTCACTTTTTTACCGTTTTCTGTTTGTTGTACTTGCGGAATATAGCCAATTAATGCTGCATTATCAGTTAATAGCTGAAGCTTTTGTTCGAAGGAAAGGTTATTATTTAATTGTAATTCAGCATTTACATAATTCTTCATTTGCTGATAACCGTCTTGGTAGCTTATATCTTGGCATCTTTCTAGTGCAGGTGGTCCGAATTCTTCAATTAATTGGATTGTCCACTTTAATAGTCGCTCCTCATCACGTCTTGGGAACGTTAGTGATACACCTTTATCTGATGCCTTATAAACACGACCAGGTCTGCCACCTTTCCCAGTTTTAGCAAAATCCGCTGTGATGATGTTGATTTCTGATAGCTTTGTTAAGTGTAAACGTGCAACGTTTGGATGTATGCCGAATTTATCAGCGATGTTTTGGACCGTTACAGTTTTCTTCTCTTGCAGGATATACTCATAAATAGAGTATCTAGTTTCATCGGCTAACGTACTAGTAATTTTTAATGGATGGATCATTTACTTCACCTCTATGTAATTTTTAAATGTTATTTCTTTTACCAAGTGTTAGAAAAAAACCATGTTAATTCTATTATATTGTATTATTTAAAAAGATACAGTTCCTTTAGGCATAAATATTAACTTTTTCATAAGATACTGTTCATTTTTAGTGGAAATTTGCATGTTATTCACACTTTTATAGCAAAAAACACGTTTGATAGGAAAATTTATAGCAAATTTTTATTTTACGAAAAGGGCTTTTTTCGTAATTGGTTATTATCTATACTAGGAAATAACGAATAGAGCGGTCATATTCAAATGAACTAGAAGAGGGGGGTGTGATTTACTGAATATTTAAATAATAAAGTGTTCCAAGTCTTCGAGGTATATAGAAATATTTTTGAATTATGGTCGATGGGGCTAGTTATGAATAAAAGAGATGAGAATAATGATTATATTCTAGAAGCTTCAAGATGTACGCTAGCTTTAGTACTCGCAACTTTATTAATTTGGGGAATTTTTGATGTTTTCAATGCGCAAAATACTGGGTTTGGTTTTCCGTGGTGGTTAATAATTGAAATAGTTATTGTTTATACTATCTCAAGATACTACTTTACATTCAAAAACTCAAAAAAATAAACTTAAGCTAAAGATGCTATAACCCATATTGGGCTTGGATCTGCAGTAGCTCTTAATACAATGTTAGGTTCTATACATATGGTTTAAATCAATATAAATTCTGGTTTCAAGATACGTCAGTCAAGGCTACGCAAAACGATGAACATTAATACTTTTGAAGTGGGTAGTGATGGGTCCAATTTAAACGATTATAAATACGAGGCTCTGTAATTCGGTGCCTTGTATTTTTTTACGTGAAAATCCGGTAATTCAACATTTTAGAGGCCATGTGCAGACAAATTAATTAAGCGTATTAATTATATAACGTAGCGAGCGACAAGCTGATTTTACATGTTTAATAATCA
Source organism: Lysinibacillus sp. EB271-A1-10B (assembly GCF_058791335.1). NCBI lineage: Bacteria > Bacillati > Bacillota > Bacilli > Caryophanales > Bacillaceae > Lysinibacillus > Lysinibacillus sp. EB271-A1-10B. The sequence continues at coordinate 11,319 of NZ_JBYTDL010000008.1, read as the reverse complement.
TGTTGATCGATTGATAAAATTAACAAATTACACTACCACTTTACTCCATTATCTTAAAAATAGTTGCTCAATCCCGCTCATTAAATAAAATAGTTGCAATGTATATTGCAATGTGTAAAATGTGTATAAAGTGTATATATATTGTGTTATATTGAGTGTTTTACTAGTATGTTCTCAATCAACAAATGAAGAAGAGGGATTAGCATGCAAATCATTATTTCAAATAGTTCAAAGGAACCGATCTATGAACAAATTACAAATCAAATTAAGTCAATGATTTTAACAGGTGACCTCTTGGAAGGGACAGCATTACCCTCTATGCGTCAATTAGCAAAGGATCTACAGATTAGTGTGATCACAACCAAGCGTGCTTATGAAGAATTAGAGAAGGCAGGCTTTATTTATTCCATTGTAGGTAAAGGCTCTTTTATTGCGGAGCAAAATTTAGAGGTAATCAAAGAGAAAAAACTAAAAGTCATTGAAGAGCAGTTGAGTGCAGTCATAAAAAATAGCAGAGAAATAGGAATGTCACTTAATGAATTGCAAGAACTATTGAGTATTTTGAATGAGGAGTGAAGCAATGGAAAATGTCATTGAAATAAGTAATGTAAGCAAAAAAATCAAAGGTTTTTCTATTGATAATCTTGACTTGCAAGTGAAGAAAGGGTACATAACAGGGTTTATCGGGGCAAATGGTGCCGGAAAGTCGACAACAATAAAAATGATAATGAATTTATTGAAGCCAGATACTGGAGAGGTTAAACTTTTTGGATTGGACTACAAAACACATGAAAAAGAGATTAAAGAGCGTATTGGGTTTGTATATGATGAAAATGTATTTTTTGAAGGGTTGAACTTAAAGGATATAAGGAAAATTGTTGGTCCAGCCTATAGAAGCTGGGATGATGCACTGTTTTATCAATATGTAAAAAAATTCGATTTACCATTAAATAAACCTATAAAAACTTTCTCAAAAGGAATGCAAATGAAGGTATCTTTAGCGATAGCCTTGTCACACCACGCAGAGCTGATTATTATGGATGAGCCGACAGCAGGTTTAGACCCTATTTTTAGACGAGAGTTCTTAAATTTATTGCAAGAGTTTATGCTTGATGGTAGTCGTACTATCTTTATCTCTACACATATTACAACCGATTTAGATCGTATTGCAGATTATATAGCCTTTATGCAGAATGGAGAATTAGTATTTAATCATTCGGGTCATGATTTAGTCGAAAATTATGCATTAGTGAAAGGAGGACTAGATCTTCTAGATAGAGACACTGAAAAAGCATTTGTGCGTGTTCATCGTGCATCAACGGGATTTGCTCATGATATTTAAAGTCTTGCCAAATTCGGTCGTCATTTTCATAGTTATTAAACTGCCTCCAACGATTTCCTGGAAGACTTAGAACAGTCAGTACAACTTTTGACCCTCTTGCATATGCTGCATCCAAATCCTCTTTTAACTTTATAAAATCTTCTTCAACAATTCCCTCATATTGATCTGCATTACCGATTAAGAAATCCTTATTAGGACTAGGGTCAGGTTCGTCATTAAATAAGAAGCCTCTATCTTTTGACCATTTATCAGGTGCTAAACGGATAAATTCAATATTGAATCCATTCGCTTCTTCATAATTTTTCGGTAAAGAAGAAGAATTCATAAAGTTTGTACCTTTTCGTTGTTCAGTCCAAAAATCATTCTTTTCCTCCTTTACTTCCTCTACTTCCTGTATTTCATGTTTCTTTTCTTGCACTAAGGAACTACAACCAGCAGCAAGTGCTACTGTTAAAAAACAACCAAGGGAGGCTATCATTTTGAATTTTCCTCTCAGCCATTTCCTTTGATTTATTTCTCTCATATTATCACCTCGTTTTATATACTACTGAACCAATGTTACGTGAAAGTGACAAATAAGCAGAGTTTAACGAGGGGTATTCAATAGGGGAGAGATAGCAATTTTAGTTTGTTATTAAATTGCTAATCGTGATTGATTCTTTGAATCTCTTTTATATAAATCTCCAAAATGACAACTTCCTGTAACAATAAGATGCTACAACATTAAATAAATTGTAGTTTTTTATGATAAATATAGAGGTGACATATGAAAGGTAATACGAAAAACACACAAAAAAATAGGGTATCAATGGTGAAATTAATCACTCCATTGAAGCCGTTAATAAGAAGGATGTTTCAACAGAAAATTAAGTGGAAATGTGTTATTTCCCTTATAATCTTCATTTTTCCAATCGCTACTTATTTATACGCGTCCCACTTTGAAACAAAATCATTGTCTATTACATGGACTGATATCAAAAATCCTAATATTCCTGAAAGTTTTCAAAATGTAAAGATTGTGCAATTCTCTGACACACACTTTGGACCGAATTTTTCTCATAAGCAGCAGAAAATGCTAATCGATCAAATAAATGAAATTAACCCCGATATTGTAGTCTTTACAGGTGATTTAATTGACAAGTTTCATGAGTATACTTCCGAAAGAAAATACTCACAAACTATTTTGTCCCAAATTCACGCACCTCTTGGAAAATATGCAGTGTTCGGTAATCATGACCGTGGAGGCGGCGGAGGGTATTTGTACGAACAGTATATGGAGGAAGCGGATTTTACAGTTTTAGTTAATGAAACTATAAAAATTAAGGCAAGCAATGATGACTATATTACGATTTCTGGTCTTGATGATTTTTTACTTGGCAAGCCAAAAGTGCAGCATACCCTTCAACACTTACAAGAGAAGGACTTTAACATATTGTTAGTGCATGAACCCGATGCAGTAGATGAAGTCCTTAAGTATTCAGTTGATTTTCAAGTATCTGGTCACAGTCATGGAGGACAAGTACAACTTCCATTCATTGGCCCTATTATCACTACTTCATTAGCAAAACAATATGTAGAAGGCATGTATTCATTAAAGGGGAAATCGAAACCATTGCAGTTGTATGTAAATCGAGGTATTGGTACAACAAGAATGCCTATACGCTTCTGGAGTAAGCCAGAACTTTCTGTTTTTTTATTAAAAAATTGAAGCTATCCGCAAGATCTCCTTTCCGTTTAATCTGGGAGAATAAATAAGGTTGGTTTTTAATGTGCCCCGGCATGCGTATGAACTATAGGGTGCAAGTCCCAAACCACGAAGACAGAAGTAGAGGTTAGCCAAAAGCAAGGGTGTCCGTGGCGACGCGGAATCTGGAGGCAAAACACCAGTCCGAGTAACACGAATCTTATATAAGGCTAGGTGATAAAGAGTTTCATCGAAGAAGAGTACAGTCGCCCAGGAGCAGAAGAGAATCTAAAAGTTGGAGACGTGAATCAAGCGTGGAAAAATCATACCTGCTTTGTTAAATAAAGCTCGCCCTATACAAATGCTGGCACCTGTGTTTGAGAGTGTGGGTAAACTATCATTAACCAATTATCTAATGCAAACCGTTATTTGTACGGCTGTATTATATGAATATGGTTTAGGGTTATCTGGAAAATTAGGCATTTTTAGCGGAATGCTATTCGGCATAGTTCTATACAGTTTCCAATGTATTTTCAGCATAGTATATTTAAAGAAATTTAAACGAGGACCAATAGAAAGTATACTCCGAATTTGGACAAATTTGTCTTGGAACGGACAGTAAGAAAACAGAAAGAAAGTGCTTTACATGAATAGTGACTCCAAAGACGACTTTAAAGATATATGGTGACTTTTAAGCATATGTAAACATCCTCTTCTGGACGTGGGAAAGGGATAGGAACTGAACTTAAACGATGGGCAACATCGTGCAAGAGAATGCGGTTGTCACTTGGTTCAATGCTTTACTTGTTTCTGAACGAATAGGTATTATAGCACCGCACGATGGATTAAAAATGAAACTTTAAAATTTCTCTTATTCAGCTAAAGGGGATGTTCGTATTAGTTGAACATCTTTGAGCTGCCTAAACGGCTCCTTTTTTATTCAACTGGGGAATCAGAGGGAACTGAACTTCAATAAATTGGGCATCTGTTCAGTAGGGGAAAAGCTGCCGCCAGCAAAGTACAGGCAGGAGCCTCAACAAGTTGCCTAACTTCATTTTACAAGTTCTTCACAAAGGGTGCATTTTATTTCTCAACAGCTTTTTATTAGATATCCAGAAAAGAATGAATTATTTGCATAGATTTTACCTGATATGAAGATTAAATAAAGATATGGCAATGACGTTGATTCAACTTACTTACTCGCTTAATATGGACATGTAAAGTTCATATAAATAGATTGAATGTTACTTACATTTAATCTTGGTTAGAATGAACTTAGAATATTAAATAATTAAGCAGGGGATAAAAATGATTGATCCAATATTAATTATAGAAGATGAGGATATTTTACGAGAAATTCTTAAAGATTATTTTCTAAATGCAGGTTATTCGGTTTTAGAAGCTAAAGATGGTGAAGAGGCACTAAAGGTATTTCAAGAAAATGAGCTTAGTTTAATTATATTAGATATTATGCTACCTAAATTAGATGGATGGACTATTTGCCGACGAATTAGAAAAACTTCAAATATCCCAATTATTATGTTGACTGCTCGTACAGATGAAGATGATACATTATTAGGTTTTGAATTAGGAGCCGATGATTATGTAACGAAACCTTACAATCCACTAGTTTTATTAGCACGTGCCAAAAGGTTATTACATCAACGGGAACAGAAAAATGGTGTAGTAGGTGATTATCTAGAAAGCGGCGGCATTAAAATTTATATTCCGTCTAGGACAGTACAAGTAAATAATGAAGAGATTTCATTAACGCATACAGAATATGAAATGCTATTGTATTTAATGGGAAATAAAGGGATAGTTATAACTAGAGAGCAGCTTATAACAAAAGTATGGGGTTATGAACATATTGGAGATGACCGAACGATTAATAGTCACATGCGAAACTTGCGAAACAAATTAGGCGACCATTCCACATGTATAAAAACGATTGTTCGAACAGGTTATAAATTTGAGGACATACGATGAAAAGAGGAATTGTATTTAAGTTGTTTTTATTAACAACAATGCTTTGTATACTTATATTGGCTACCATTTTTGTCGGACAAACAATATTCTTCAAACAATTTTATATGAATAAAAAAGTAGAAGATTTAGAATCCAATTTAACTGTATTTGAAAAAGAATATCGAAAAAATAGTAATGACATTGCAAAAATTCAGCAGCTTGAAAGAGATTTTGCTGAAAAAAATAATGCTTGGATTACAATATTGGATCAGTATGGTCTTTTAAAGCATGAGGATGATTTCTACATTGAAATACAGTTAAATGAGTATTATCAAAAACTAATTGGTATGAAAACAACTAAAGTTCCTTTATATATGATTGATGAGGATAATTCGGTCCAGTTGTCGGAATCATTATTGAAGAACAGTCAAGTATATATAATTGGATTCTTGAAAGAGTCGCAAATAATTCCAATCGAAATAATGATTGAACCAGCCGAAATAAATATTAATAATGAAGCGGATAGTAGAAATCAAAATATATTGGCAAAATCTTTTACTTTCACAAATAATATGCTCTATGAAAAAATAGGAGGAACTAGGGAAAATTTAAAAGAAGTATTTATATCTAATGAAAATTCTGATTTGGTTAATCTAGGAGGGGAAATTATTAATATTCAACTTCCAGAAAGTAATGATTTATCCAACGTCATTTATTCTAATACATTATTTTTAGAGCAAATTAAAGATTTTCAAAATAAGTTATTATTAGATAAACTTGATTTTCCTAATTCCACTACACAACTAATTAATTATGAACAAAATGATATTAAATATAAGATTTTAATTGCAAAATCAGATGAAACGAATTCATATATATTTTCAATGACTTCGCTACAACCAGTTGATGAAGCTGTGCAAATGATTGAAGAATATTATATTTACATTGTTGCTTTTGTTTCTTTATTAATATTATTGGCATCTTATTACTATTCAATAAAAATTGCAAAGCCATTATTAAGGATTACTCATACAACGGAGAAAATAGCGAATTTAGATTTTTCTGAGACAATTGCTGTTCATTCAAATGATGAAATTGGAAATTTATCGAGGAATATCAACTTACTTTCGAACGGGTTAAGTATGTATATTGAACAGTTACAGCAAGACATTGAAAAGGAAAAAAAGCTAGAAAATACGCGTAAAGAGTTTATTTCTGGTGTATCACATGAATTAAAAACACCTTTAAGTATTATGAAAAGCTGTATAACAATATTGAGAGGGAATGTTGCAAAACATAAGAAAGAGTATTATTTCGATGCATTGGAAAAAGAAGTTGATAAGATGGATTTATTGATTATCGATATGCTTGAATTAGCAAAGTATGAATCGGGAACATATAAAATGAAAATAGATTCTTTTTATATTCATTCACTATTAGAAGAGATTTGCGAAAAATTAATGCCTGAAATACAACAAAAACAATTGCAAGTTGAAACCCATGTATCACAGATCAAAGTAGAAGCCAACAAACGCCATATCGAACAGGTTCTTACGAATTTTTTGACAAATGCTATCCGATATTCTCCTTCGCAAGAAAGAATAATTTTGGCGTTGGAGGTGAAAGGAGAACTGGTGAAAATAAGTGTGGAGAATAGAGGTGCTCATATTGCAAAAGAACATCTAGAGAAAATTTGGGAGCGCTTTTATCGGATTGATGCTTCTAGAAAAAGGTCAGACGGTGGTACTGGCTTAGGACTGGCAATTTCGAAAAATATATTAATGCTACATGGGGTAGAATACGGTGTTTGCAATACAAATAATGGCGTACAGTTTTATTTTTATCTACCAATTAAAGAGTGAAAAACAGCTCATACAAACGGTTTTATAAACCATTCGTATGGGCTGTTTTTTATGGAGCTACATAATTTCATATTGTTTTTATTTTGTAAAGAATTCAATTATCCCATCTACGATAGATATAGCAGTTTTGTTTTGAAAATCTTTAGAAACCATTCGGATTTCATCTTCTTTATTTGACGTAAAGCCCAGTTCTAGTAATACTGCAGGAGCAGAATTGTTCTTTAAAACATAAAAATCACTGTCTTTTACACCACGATTTTTGGCATCATTATTTTGCCTAAAGATAGATGCTAGCAGGATTTTAGCTAAATTTTCACCCTTATTTTGATGTGAGCTGTAATGAACAGTTATTCCGTTAACACTAGGATCGGTAAAAGCGTCGTGATGAATACTAATATACAAATCAGCTGAAGCATCATCGGCAATTTGAATTCTTTTTTGTAAAGCTTCTATTTGATTACGCCCTAAATCTATATCTTTATCACGTGTTAGGATGACTGTTGCGGCTGTTCTTTTTTCAAGCTCCTGCTTAATATTTAGTGCTACTGTAAGATTCACCTCTTTTTCTCTTGTTCCATAGGTTAAGCCAGTTGTGCCAATATCAACGCCGCCATGGCCAGGATCAATCACAATGTTTTTTCCTTCTAATAAATCAATGGTACTACTTTCTACTATAGTATTGTCAATTTCAATTATCTCAGCACGATTACCTTGAGTAACATACATTAGATAAACAATACTAGCACAACTAATAGATACTAAAAGATACTTCCAACTATTTTTCTTCATTTTTTTCATACTCCAACTATTAAATTCAACTGCTTAACGTGAACCAATAGTAAGATACCTAGATAAAGATAAAATGAAGAAAGGATAAATATGAAGTAAAACTAATTCCTGACTGTGCTTTAGGTTCAAAGATAAATCGATGAACCGTTGAGAAAGGAAAGTTATCATACACCATTCAATTAAATAGAGTCAGTAATCTTCTTTAATTTAACTCGACACAATCTGCATTTTATCTTTATATTGTTCAATTAAACTAACTTTTGAAGAGGAGAGGTTGAACAATTTGAAAACAAAAACATCACGAAAAACTATCATGAAAAGTTGGATAATAATAGGAATGGTTTTAACTACTATTCTAATGTTCTATATGAGAGAGAAGCCCGAAGCATCATCTGTCAAAATAATTGCAACGGAACAAAGTAAACAAATAGCACCAAAGGAACAAAGTGAAGTCATAAAAGAGGAGCCTAAAATAGAGAATAAACTATCGATTAAACCCGTAGGAAAAGTTGTATATCTAACATTTGATGATGGTCCTAGTCAATTGACGGGACGATTTTTAGATGTATTAAAAGAACATGATGTAAAAGCAACTTTTTTTATGCAAGGGGTTAATTTACAGAATACGAATTTACAAGACAATGTAAGACGAGCTACGTCTGAAGGGCATTATGTAGGAGCACATAGCATGACACATAATAGTAAACGTTTGTACACAGACGGTAAATTTGTACAAGAAATGAATGAAACAATTGCTATAATTCATGATCTTACAGGTGAAAACCCTAAATTAGTTAGAGCTCCATATGGTTCAGTTCCAGGCTTAGATAATGAACAACTGCGCAATCAAATTGTAGAAGCGAATATTAAAGTATGGGATTGGACAATTGATTCTTTAGACTGGAAATTGAAAAATAACCCATATCAAATTGTAGAAAACGTTAAAAATGGAACTTCGAGAGATATAGAAGTTGTACTCATGCACGAAGTAAGTCAAACACTTCAAGTACTTCCAAACATTATTTCTTTTTATAAGGAAAGAGGGTATAAGTTTGGGGTTTATAATGACTTCCTTCATTTCCCTTTAAATTTCCACAACGATAAACGATTGTGAAAAATGTAGGTGGATGTATTATATAAATCAATAAAATTGAGAATACGAGGTGACGTGTCTAACTAGTGTGTCAAAAAAGTATAATAAAGAATTTAAACAAACGGTAGTTTCACTTTTTCACTCGAGTACAATTGTCAATCTACTTTCTAGAGAATGATGGCGTGTCATTGTACCACCTAATGATAATTCATAAAAGCGACTTCGCATTCTAAGTTGCGATTAGGTGAATTCGAAATTGTACAGGATTCATCTTTTTAAATTCTGTTGGAGATTTCATTCCGAATTCACCTAATCTTGATTTTATCTGTACATTGTTCTGCAATAATTATTTGTGTTGTACAAATAAATGAAAAGAGGGATTAAGATGAGTAAAAAGAATTTATTCATTGCACTTGGTATATCAACAGCATTTTTAGTAGGCGCCGTGGGTATACCTACGCTAAACAAATTCAGAAAGAAGAGTCAGTAAAACCCGTACAAATAGTCAACACAAAAACGGATGATACAACAAAATAAGAAAGTAAAGAGCTACCAACTCAATTTAGTTTTACTGATGAGGATTTGTTTACAACGAATGATCAGCCTGATTACTTTTTTTAGATGATGCAATTTCTACAACCGATTTACCAGTTACCAATTCTTGTTTTAATTCTGTTGTATTCATATTTAATAAAGAAAATAGGTCCTGATTATTTAAGAATGCATTAGAGAATGGATCTAAACAAGAAGTGATTGAGGGTATTGCTAAGGCACAAAAAGAGGTGCAGTTTAAAGGAGGAGAAACAAAAGAAACGAAAGAAAAATATTCTAAATGTATCGAAACAAATAATTGAGTACAAATAAACGGTAATAAATTTTCTTACCACTTTAAAAACATGTCAAACCGGTGATATATCATTAATTATAGAATTAGTAAGAATACAGATTATACAAATGGTTTTGTTAACCCTTTGTATAATCTGTTCTTTTTATAAAGTTACATGAACTCATTTCTGGCACGAATTGAAAAGTGCCATTAAAGATGGGTATTACATTTTCTTTAAATCATTGAAAAAAAGCGTTTTACAAATTTATGCTGGGAGGATGCGCTATCCAAAATGCATCACAAAAAGCTGCTGATTCAGCAAGAAAAAACTGGGCGGGAAATAACATTATTTTAGCAATAGTTAGTCCAATCCCCAACATTTTTCCTAAATCCCCACCTGTTACACTTACATCAATTTTATCAATTGGATCCTCTGTTTAACCAATACTTTCGGAATTTCGGATGGGCTTAAATTAGTAGGAGCTTTAGAAGAAGAAGAAGAGGCAAGTTGAGCGGGAATAGCGGGTGTACGAGGAGAATCAGGTTCAGCTACGGAAATAGATTTGAATTAAGTCATAATATATAAAGGGTGATACATATTAGTCAAATATAATATGTATCACCCTTTTACTTTTTGCTCAGTAATCGCGCTAGATTGGGATATTATGTTAATATCGATGTTTATCTTGTCGTTTTATTACTGATTAGTTAATTTATTTTTACCATGGAGTTTCAGTTTTATGCTCGATGACATGTATCACTTTTGGTTCAATATTTTTTAACATTTGCTCATATTGTTTACTATCGACATTTTCACCCTGAAATTGTACATCAGTCTGTGTTTTTGAAATGACATTAATTACTTGTTGTTTAGTAACGTTTTTAGAAGCTGCAATCTCCACTACTGATTTTCCTGTTGCCAATTCTTGTTTTAATTCTTGTGCGTTTATTTTTAATAAAGACAATAAAATTTCATCGTTCAAATAAAAGTCTGCAGTATAATCAGGTTTACCGTTTAAAGAAAATAAACCTTCGACTTTAATATTTGAAGGTGTAGGTTTACCTTCTAATACTTTTTGGATTTCTTCAGGGGTTGGTTCTTTAATTGTTTGAATTTCTTCAGGGATTGGTGCTTTAATAGAATTTACAGTTTCTATCGACTCATGTATTTCTTTTTTTTGAGTAGCATAGGCACTGCCAGCTCCTAGTAATAATGCTGTTGACATTCCAAGTACAGTGAATAATTTTGTCTTAGGATTTAACATTTTAAAACCTCTTTTCATTGTTTTATTGGGTGTTACAAGTTCTAATATAAACGCAGCATATAAAGATGAAGTGAAGATGATATAAAGTTGAAATCAAACTTTATTCTTCCACTAATCGATGCTTCAAAAGATTTGGATCCATTAGTGAAACAATTGTCGAATAGAATAGCAACCGTGTTAGAAGTCAATGAGTTAAAGGAGAAAGCTAAATCTGAATTTGAGATGATGTTAAAGGAGTTAAGTAGTTACGAAAGTGATATTAATTTTCTAATCAGAGATATTGAAGAAATGCTATCTTATTAAATCTTTTTATCGAGAGTGCCGTATTAAGTAATAACTTATAAATTAATTAAATAATGCTATAAAACAAGTATTTTAAATTTAAAAGTTCTTTTTAATGCCTTCCACAATTATTGAAGTGACCCCTAAAAGTTAGACACGGTTATTTCATTAGGCAGCTTGAGTAAAATGAGTTCGGTATTGAACCGGA
>NZ_JBYTDL010000007.1:160272-178159 GCF_058791335.1 Lysinibacillus sp. EB271-A1-10B | reverse complement strand
TCTTTAGCGCCGATGGTAGTTGGGGGCTTCCCCCTGTGAGAGTAGGACGTCGCTAGGCACCTTAAAAAGTCGAGGATTTATTCCTCGGCTTTTTTTATTTGCAGTTTTTTAGTAAATATTAATCCAAACAATATTATTATGGTTCCTGCCAATTATATAGTCTTCAGGCGATGAAAGTGGGGTCGTAACACGTAAGGAGTAGATGAATTTCTACTTTACCCAAATTTTTAGCGGTAATATCCACAATTCACAAATTGTTCAATGAAAACGTTTAGAATTTGAACAGTTTGTGAAGACCTTCACATTAGGCTTTATTTTTTTATAAAAAGGAGTAGAATAGGAATCAGTAAGAAGTTGTTATAAAACAGTTTATCAAAAGAATCACATTTTTAGTGGTTGTTATAATACAAAAACGTATATTTGAAGGGAGATTTTACAATGTGGGTTATTACAGTATTTGAGAAAAAGGACGTTCGTATTTTTGAATACACAAATAAAAATGAAGCAACAAAAGCTTTAGGCGGATTTAAGAAAAACGCAATTTTATCTTTCACAAAATAAGCTAACAAAAAACTCGTAACCATGAAAATTTGGTTACGGGTTTTTATTATGTAGAAAAACAAAATGGTTAGAGATCTAGTTTGATTTCACGATCTTACCGCACTGTTACGCGGGATAAATTTATAAAAATTCTACACTATTGCTGATTGGAGTGGAAGGCGACTCAGCTCCCGTGGGAAAGCGAGACAGGCGAGACCCTTCACGGAGCGAATGTTTTTTGTGCGAAAGCGTAGTGTCAACGTAGCGGCAGCAAATGTTTTATCTGCGCGAAAGCAAAGCGAGTAGCCTAGAACTGAAATCACCCCTTCGATATGCCGAAGCCATTAAAGAACCCCACATTCCAATGAAGGCCAACACAGGCGTAATTAGGCCACTATGCTTAAAAAATTTTTCAATGCCAATACATAGCATTTACTTGCTCTTTATTTTAAAGCGTATTATAATAAAGTTGTAAGTGGGACATAATTTTATATAGTGGGACAAAAAGTAACCCACTACTATTAAAAAGGGAGTAGGTTAATATGTTATCTGTACCTGAGGCACAGCAAAGGCTACTTCCAGAAATGTATCCGCTTCTACAATCGAGATATCGTATTTTGCAAACAGTTCAGCTTATGCAGCCAATTGGGCGTCGAACACTTGCAGATTCACTTAAAATGACCGAACGAGAAATTCGTAAAGAAACGGATATTTTACGTGAGCAAGGGTTATTAGATTCTCAAAAGTCGGGTATGGTATGTACAGACGAAGGTGAAGCAGTTATTGATAAGCTACGAGCACTAGTTTATGAATGGTCTGGTCTGACACAGCTAGCTAAATTACTGGAAAACCATTTTGGCTTACAGCATGTAATTGTTGTTCCAGGTGATTACAATGAAGACGATACGATATTAACATTGCTTGGAAAAGAGGCAGCACAACAATTTATGGCAACTAGCTTTGATGGTCAAACAGTAGCTGTTACAGGTGGAAAGTCGGTTGCATCACTTGCGCAATTTTTACATCCAGCTGATACACACAACATCAAATTTGTTGCTGCTCGTGGTGGTATTGGACATGAAATGCAAATGCAAGCCAATACACTTGTCTCAACATTTGCCATGCAGATGAATGCACAGTATCGCACGTTGTTTTTACCGGAGCATTTAAGTGAGCAGGCCTATCAAGCAATGTTAACAGAGCCAATGGTAACTGAAATGATGAATTATTATGATCATGCAGATTGTGTTATCCATGGTATTGGCTCGGCAGAGGAAATGGCTGTTCGTCGCAATTCATCGGCTGAAGATTTACGGATACTCGAAGAAAAGGGTGCAGTTAGTGAAGCATTTGGCTATTATTTCAATGCAGAAGGCGAAATTGTACATCGAATTCGAACAATCGGTATTCAGTTTGAGCAAGTTCAAAGAAGTAAGCATGTTATAGCAGTTGCTGCTGGTAAACAAAAAGTGAAGGCAATGCTATCGTACTTTAAGGTTGCTCCAAAGCAAACCATTTTTATAACGGATGAGGTAGCCGCAAAAGCGATTGCTGAAGGTTTACCTTCTTTATAAATGACTAAGGAACTCGTATTTAAGCGGGTGTTAAAAACCTTTGAATGAGAATAAAGCCAATTGCGGATATTATAAATGTCCGAGGCAAAAATAAATTATTTAAACAATATTGGAGGAATTGACAATGGCATTAAAATTAGCGATTAACGGATTTGGACGTATTGGACGATTAGTATTTCGTGAAGCTATGAAACACGATGAAATCGAAGTGGTTGCAGTAAATGATCTAACAGATGCAGGTCAACTTGCACACTTATTAACTTATGATTCAGTACACGGTATCTATGATGCTGATGTTTATGCAGAAGGCGATTCTTTCGTAGTAAATGGAAAGAAAATTAACGTGTATGCAGAAAAAGATCCTGCTAATTTACCTTGGGGTGAACTAGGTGTTGATGTAGTACTTGAATGTACAGGTAGATTCCGCTCTATGGAAGAAGTCGGAAAACATGTTCAAGCAGGTGCAAAAAAAGCTATCCTTTCGGCTCCAGCGAAGGGCGATATGCCAACGTTTGTAATGGGTGTTAACCATGAAGATTATAACCCTGAAACAGATGATGTTATTTCAAACGCTTCTTGTACAACAAACTGTCTAGCGCCAGTTGCAAAAATACTTGATGAAAAATTTGGTATTGAACGTGGTATGATGACGACAATTCACTCATATACAAACGATCAACGTATCCTTGACTTCCCGCACTCTGATCCACGTCGCGCACGTGCTGGTGCAGTGTCAATGATTCCAACAACAACAGGGGCAGCAGTAGCAGTTTCAAAAGTATTACCTCAATTAAAAGGTAAATTAGACGGCTTCTCTATGCGTGTACCAACACCAAACGTGTCATGTGTTGACTTAGTAGTGGAGCTAAAATCAGAAGTAACAAAAGAATCCATTAATGCTACATTAAAAGAAGCTTCAGAAAAAGAGCTTAAAGGTATTTTAGGATACAACGAGCTACCATTAGTGTCAATTGACTACAATGGTAACCATAACTCTTCAACTGTAGATGGTCTTTCTACAATGGTATTAGAAAATAGTATGGTAAAGGTTCTAGCATGGTATGATAACGAAATTGGTTACTCTACTCGTTTAATGGACTTAGCTTTATATATCGCAGAAAAAGGATTTAACAATAAATAAGTGTCATAATTCGATAACTAAAGTAAAAAGTGTGACATAATACTGCTTTTTGCGCACAAAAAGTATAGCCTTTATAATATCTAACAGATATAATATACAAGGGTAATGGAGTAAGGGAAATTTACCCTTACTCCTTTTTTATACGTAATATAAAATCGACGTGCAGGTTATGCAATTGCAAGACATAGAACGTGACTTTTGCTACTATAAAGGCAAGTAAAGGGTACTCTCCATAATGTGGGTTGATGTCCGTTCCGACTGGGCGACTCCTTGAGTACATATTTTAACAAATGTCATGTCTAACTTTTGGTGATAGGTGAGATAAAGAGTATTTCATTAAAGGTTTGGATGATACTAGCTGAAAAGGCTTGTTATAACTTTATGTGTTGATGGAACAATAAAACAGTTACGTGAATGATGTGAGGAGCCAAGATGGGTGAATCCAGGAACTTCACGACTTAAACTTTGAAGGGGGTTTCTTCATGTTAAATAAGAAGACGATGAAAGATATTGATGTAAAAGGGAAGCGCGTATTTGTACGTGTAGATTTTAATGTACCGATGGCAGATGGTGCGATTACTGACGAAACACGTATCCGAGCAGCAATCCCTACAATTGAATATTTAGTGGAGCAAGGTGCCAAAGTCATTTTAGCCTCTCATTTAGGACGTCCAAAGGGTGAAGTAAAAGAGGATATGCGCTTAACTGCAGTAGGTGTACGTTTAGCGGAATTAATGGGTAAGCCTGTTACTAAATTAGATGAGTCAATTGGTGATAAAGTAGAAGAAGCTGTTGCAAATATGCAAAATGGTGACATTATGCTACTTGAAAATGTGCGCTTCCACGCTGGTGAAGAGAAAAATGATGCTGCATTAGCAGAGCAATTTGCAAAATTAGCGGACGTTTACGTTAATGATGCGTTTGGCGCAGCTCACCGTGCACACGCGTCAACTGAAGGAATTGCTAAACATGTACCGGCAGTATCTGGTTTCCTTATGCAAAAGGAATTAGATGTGCTAGGTAAAGCATTATCTAAGCCAGAGCATCCATTTACAGCCATTATCGGTGGTGCCAAAGTAAAAGACAAAATCGGTGTAATTGAAAGCTTATTAGAAAAAGTAGATCACTTAATTATCGGTGGCGGTTTATCATTCACATTCATTAAAGCGCAAGGCTATGATATCGGTAAATCTTTATTAGAGGAAGATAAAATCGACTTAGCAAAATCCTTTATTGAAAAGGCAAAGGCAAAAGGCGTGCAATTACATATGCCAATCGATGCAGTTGTCGCAAACGAATTTTCAAAAGATGCTGAAACAAAAATTGTTGGTGTAGACGCTATTCCAGCAGATTGGATGGGCTTAGATATTGGTCCGAAAACGGCTGCTAAATATGCAGAAGTTATTAAAGATTCTAAATTAATCATTTGGAATGGACCAATGGGTGTCTTTGAAATGGATAAATTTGCGAATGGTACAAAAACTGTAGCGGAAGCTATGGCAACAACAACTGGTTATACAGTAATCGGTGGCGGGGATTCTGCAGCAGCAGTGGAAAAATTTGAAGTTGCCGATAAAATGGACCATATTTCTACAGGTGGCGGTGCATCACTTGAATTGATGGAAGGGAAAGAACTTCCGGGAATTGTGGCATTAAACGATAAGTAAAACGGAATAAAACATATAGGAGGCAAAAACAATGCGTAAACCAATTATTGCAGGTAACTGGAAAATGTATAAAACATTTGAAGAGGCTATTCAGTTTGTCGATGCGGTACAGGACAAAATTCCTTCAAACGATAAAGTAGACGCTGTTGTTTGTGCACCAGCACTTTACCTACCTACGCTTGTGCAAATTGCGAGTGAATCTGAGTTAGCTATTGGTGCACAAACGATGCACTATGAAAACGAAGGTGCCTTTACTGGAGAAGTTAGTCCAGCTCAGTTAGCAAGTGTGGAAGTAGACTATGTTATTTTAGGACATTCTGAACGACGTGAATATTATAACGAAACAGATGAAGCCATCAATAAAAAGGTTGCTGCAGCACTTGCACATAATATCGTACCAATTATTTGCTGTGGAGAAACGCTTGAGGAACGTGAAGCGGGAACTACTGAGCAAAAGGTTGCTCATCAAATTACAGCTGCACTTGCTGGATTTGGGGCACAAGAAGTAGAGCATATGGTAATTGCCTACGAGCCTATTTGGGCAATTGGTACAGGTAAAACAGCTACAGCAGAAGATGCTAACCAAGTATGCGGTGCAATTCGTGCAGTAATTAAGGAATTATATAATGCTGAAACGGCCGCTGCTGTACGTATTCAATATGGCGGTAGCGTAAAGCCTGAAAACATTCAGGAATTATTATCAAAAGAGCATATCGATGGCGCTTTAGTTGGTGGTGCAAGCCTACAACCAGATTCATATTTAAAATTATTGGAGGCGGCAGCAAATGCCTAAAAAGCCAGTAGCATTAATTATTTTAGACGGCTTTGCATTCCGTGATGAAACGTTCGGAAATGCAGTAGCGCAGGCAAACAAACCTAATTTCGATCGTTTTTGGAATGAGTTCTCGCACTCAACATTAACGGCAGCAGGTGAAGCGGTGGGGTTACCCGATGGACAAATGGGGAACTCTGAAGTTGGACACCTGAATATCGGAGCTGGACGTATTGTCTATCAAAGCTTAACACGCTTAAACAAATCAATTCGTGATGGAGATTTCTTTACGAATCAAGCATTTTTGGATGCAATGGCACATGTGAAAGCACATCAATCTAAGCTTCATATTATGGGCTTACTATCAGATGGTGGCGTACATAGTCACTATGAGCATATGTTTGCACTATTAAAGCTTGCAAAGCAACAAGGCTTAGACAAAGTCTTTGTACATGGTTTCTTAGATGGTCGTGATGTTGGACCGACAACAGCTTTAGACTATATTAAAGAAACTGAAAAACAAATGGAGGAAATTGGCGTAGGTCAATTCGCTTCCATTCATGGTCGTTATTATGCGATGGATCGTGATAAACGATGGGATCGTGTAGCCCTTACGTACAATGTACTAGTTGATGGTGTTGGTCAAACAGCCGATAGTGCAACAAGTGGTGTAGCTGAATCATATGAACGTGATGTAACAGATGAGTTTGTTATTCCATTTAGCGTTCAAGAGCATGGTGAAGAAGTGGCAACGATTGACGATAATGACGCAGTTATTTTCTTCAATTTCCGCCCTGACCGTGCAATTCAACTATCTAAAGTGTTTACAAATGATGAATTTGATGGCTTTGCAATATCAGCTAAACATCCAAAGAATTTAAAATTTGTATCTTTCACACATTATAGTGATGAAGTAAATGCACAAGTTGCGTATGAAAGCGACAACTTGAAAAATACGATTGGTGAAGTGTTAGCTTCTAATGGTAAAACACAGCTTCGTATTGCAGAAACAGAAAAGTATCCGCATGTTACATTCTTTATGAGTGGTGGTCGTGAGGATAAATTTGACGGGGAAGAACGTATTTTAATTGCATCTCCAAAGGTTGCAACATACGATTTAAAACCTGAAATGAGTGCCTATGAGGTAACAGAAGCATTGCTTGCAGAGATTGAGGCCGATAAATTTGATGGCATTATTCTTAATTTCGCTAACCCTGACATGGTTGGGCATAGCGGAATGTTAGAGCCAACAATCAAGGCCATTGAAACAGTCGATGAATGTCTTGGGAAAGTAGTAGATGCACTCCTTGCAAAAGGTGGCGCAGCTATTATTACAGCTGACCATGGTAACTCTGATGAAGTACTTACTTTAGAAGGGGCTCCAATGACAGCTCATACAACAAATCCTGTTCCAGTAATTGTGACAAAACCAAATTTAATGTTAAGAAATGGTGGCATTTTAGCCGATTTGGCGCCAACCATGTTAGAATTATTAGAGGTGTCACAACCTTCTGAAATGACAGGTCAATCATTAATTGAAAAAGAGGAGAATTAATTATGCCATTTATTACACAGATTTATGCGCGCGAAGTTTTAGACTCACGTGGGAACCCAACAGTAGAAGTTGAAGTATTTACAGAATCAGGCGCTTTTGGACGCTCTATCGTACCATCAGGTGCATCTACAGGTGAATATGAGGCAGTAGAATTACGCGACGGTGACAATTCACGTTACCTAGGCAAAGGTGTATTAAAAGCAGTTGAAAATGTAAACACAATTATTGCTCAAGAGCTAGAAGGTAACTACTCAGTTCTTGATCAAGTAGTCATCGACAAAGCTTTAATCGAGCTAGATGGCACAGAAAACAAAGGTAAGTTAGGTGCCAACGCTATTCTAGGTGTATCAATGGCAGTTGCACATGCTGCGGCAGATTATTTAGATGTACCTCTTTATCAATATCTTGGTGGGTTTAACGCAAAACAACTACCAGTACCAATGATGAACATCATCAATGGTGGCGCTCACGCTGATAACAACGTAGACATTCAAGAATTCATGGTAATGCCTGTAGGAGCAGAATCATTCCGTCATGCATTACGTATGGGTGCTGAAATCTTCCACAGCTTAAAAGCAGTACTTAAAGCGAAAGGCTATAATACAGCTGTAGGTGATGAAGGTGGTTTTGCACCAAACCTTGGTTCTAACGAAGAAGCAATTACTGTAATTTTAGAAGCAATCGAAAAAGCTGGCTATAAAGCAGGTGAAGAAGTGAAACTTGCAATGGACGTTGCTTCATCTGAATTATTCAATAAAGAAGATGGCAAATATCACTTAGAGGGTGAAGGTGTTGTCAAAACTTCTGAAGAAATGGTTGACTGGTACGAAGAGTTAACTGCTAAATACCCAATCATCTCAATTGAAGATGGCTTAGACGAAAACGACTGGGCAGGACACAAATTATTAACAGACCGCATTGGCGCTCGCGTACAATTAGTAGGTGACGATCTATTCGTAACAAATACGAAAAAATTAGCGGCTGGTATTGAGCAAGGTGTTGGTAATGCAATCCTTATCAAAGTTAACCAAATCGGTACGTTAACAGAAACATTTGAAGCGATCGAAATGGCAAAACGCGCTGGTTACACAGCAGTTATCTCACACCGTTCTGGTGAATCTGAGGATGCAACAATTGCTGATATCGCAGTTGCTACAAACGCTGGTCAAATTAAAACAGGTGCTCCATCACGTACAGACCGCGTAGCTAAATACAACCAACTTCTTCGCATCGAAGATCAACTTGGTTCAACAGCTGAGTATCTTGGTTTAAATTCATTCTATAACTTAAAATAAGCTATTCCTTAGTAGCTTTACTGGTATCGCCTCAAAGGTATGAAAATACTTTTGAGGCGATTTTTTATTGCTTGGGCGGTTTACAGATGGCAGCTTTTGGCAAAGTGATCGGATCCCCAATAGAACAGAGGAAAGGCTATGCAAGTGCAATAGTTAGTCTATTATTATATATTTAATTCGTTAGTAAAACATACATTACATATAGGGGAAAAGCTTAGAAAATGTAGAATACTATACTAAGAGGAGAGTGAAATTATGAAAGTTATTGAAACAGAACGGCTTACCCTTCGTCTACAAACAACAGAGGATGCAGATTTTATCCTTGAGCTCGTGAATGATCCTTCATGGCTAGAGTTCATTGGTGATCGCGGTGTAAGAACAGTAGAGGATGCGCGTGAATATATAGTGAATGGAGCAATTCGTACGTATGAGCAATCTGGCTTTTGTTTTTATTTAGTTGAAAGAAAAGAAGATCAAAGCCCGTTAGGAATTTGTGGTTTTGTTAAAAGAGAGTCGCTAGAAGATGTGGATATTGGTTTCGCTTTTCTTCCTAAGTATTGGGGAAAAGGGTACGCCTATGAAGCAGCATCAGCGACATTAGCATATGGTCTAGATACACTAGGACTAAATCGTGTTGTAGCTATCACAACTCAAGATAATCATGCTTCAGGCAAGTTACTCGAAAAAATTGGCTTACAGTTTGAAGGATTGGTTCAACTTTCCAATGATTCTGAAGAACTTAGA
This sequence comes from Lysinibacillus sp. EB271-A1-10B, assembly GCF_058791335.1. Lineage (NCBI taxonomy): Bacteria > Bacillati > Bacillota > Bacilli > Caryophanales > Bacillaceae > Lysinibacillus > Lysinibacillus sp. EB271-A1-10B. Next base: position 168,871 of record NZ_JBYTDL010000007.1, on the reverse strand, counting down.
CTTTTTTCGTTCAATAGTCACTCGAAGATATTATGAAAGCAAAGGTGAGCATGTGAATATTAGAGAAGCGAATGAATTAGATTACCCGGAATTAAGAAGAATTTATTTGGAATCGCGTCGTAAAAATTTCCATTGGGCCGCATTAGAAGAAATGACTTTAGACGATTTTGATAAAGATACTATAGGAGAGCATATAATTGTAGCGGAAGAGGATAATCATCTACTTGGATTTGCTTCATTATACTTGCCAGATAACTTTATTCATAATTTATTTATTAATCCAAATTACTTTGGAAAAGGAATAGGGGGTCACTTACTGAATGCCTCCATAAAAAAAATGAATAAACCATTAAGATTAAAATGTGTATCCGAAAATCATATGGCGTTGAAATTTTATGAGAAGAATGGTTGGAAGAAGGTAAACGAAGAAGGGGAAAAGGAAAAATATTGGGTTATGATATTTGAATAAAAGAACTTAGTTTCTTTCGTTTAGAACTGACCCCCTAATAGGTTCACTTTTTTTAAAGTGTCACTATTAGGGGGTTAGTTTAATTCAACCTTCCGTATCCTTATTTATGTTGTATTATTTGGTTGGGAGGATCAAAACCTAAACCTTGATAGTATTTATTTCATTGGGAGGGAGCGGGAGCATGAATTTTAATATGAAGGAAGCTATTGAAATACTGGAGCGTACACCGCAAACTTTGGAGCATTTTTTGACTGGATTATCAGATGGATGGCTGCAATGCAATGGAGCGGAAGGAACATGGAATGCTTATGAAGTGATAGACCATCTGATTGAGGGAGAGAAAAATAACTGGATGCCACGGTTAGAATTTATCCTTAAGGAAGGTGAAGGGAAGGCATTTCCTTCATTTGATCGATATGCTCACTTACACAAAGAAAATAAAGATTCTATTAAACAAGCATTATTGGACTTTAAAGGGATTAGAGCTTTAAATATAAACAAGCTTCAGACTCAACTTAAGCCTTTGCATCTAGAATGGAAAGGGTACCATCCTGATTTTGGTGTAGTAAAAGTAAGAGAATTACTTTCTACTTGGGTTGTTCATGATTTAACACATATAGCTCAAATTGTTCGAGTAATGGCCAATCGATATACAACAGATGTCGGGCCGTGGAGTGAATACTTAGGCATATTGAAAAGGAATTGAGGGATGGGCTGAAATCATACAAAAGTAAACCTTCCTTCATCGTTCTAAAGGAAGGCTTACTTTTGTTAAACATTGCCCTTCGTTTGAAAAGAAGTTTTTTGGTCTAAATGATAGCTGATAAATGTTAGCAATGAGGCAAAGATTGCGACAATTCCTCCTAACCAAGATACATCAATAAGCTTCATATTCGTTGTGACAAAACCTCCAAGAGCTGATCCAAGTGCAATACCAACGTTTACAGAGACAGGAGTTAGAGATGAAGCTAAATCTCTCGCAGCTGGATAGTGCTTATCCGCCAAATCAATAAAATACAATTGCATGCTAGAGTTCATTGTATAAACTATAAGGGCTATAAAAGATATGTTCAACAGTCCTAAAACAATGGAATTTGAAGAAAAATAAAATAGCCCAAGAATCATTGCTTGTATAAGAAATATATATCGAAGCTTGCCGATTCCATTACGTGTCACCAATTTTCCACCTATTATCGTACTAAAGATTGATACTACCCCATAAAGCAAGAATACTAGACTAATATATCTTCCCGGGACAACTAGTACGTCAAGCAACAAAGGGGTTAAATAAGTGTATACGGTATATGTAGCTCCAATACTCAAAGCTGGAATAAAGAACGCTATGATAATACGCAAATTAATTAATAAGCCAATTTGTTTCTTTAAAGAGCTTTTTGCTCCTGTTAGCCCTTTAGGTACTGTAGTTGAGCTAGCAATTAACGAAATAATCCCTAATAGAGCGGTAAACCAAAAGGTTATCCGCCAGCCACCTAATTGTCCAATAAAGGTACCAATCGGCACTCCAATTACACTAGCTATAGTAAAACCTGTAAAGATGATTGAAATAACAGGTCCTCTCTTTTCAGTTGGCATTACCTCGCTAGCAACAGCCATTGCAAGTGCAATTAAAACCCCTGTCACAACAGCAGTAAGTATTCTCGAAATAATAAGTAGCCCATACGTTGCCGATAAAGCCGATAAAATATTTCCTGCAATAAATAGTACGATTAATGTGAGCATGAGTGGATACTTTGAGAATCGGCTGGATATTGCTGTTAAAATCGGCGTACCGATTGCAAAAGATATGGCAAAAGTCGATACAAGAGCGCCAGCTGTAGAGATGGAGATTTTTAAGTCGGTTGACACTTCGGATAATAGCCCGACAATGACAAATTCACTCGTTCCAAGGACAAAGGTCAATAAAAATAAATTTAAAGTCAAAAATTTCTGCTGCTTAGTCAAAGCGATACCTCCTCCCTTACCATTTCAAAACTAAGCTCTTTCAACAGCAATCTGAACCTCTGCAACGTAAGATTCAGGATCGTCTAATTTTTCATGAGGAATGCAGATTTCACGGCGAGGCTCATTGTCCTTTAAGCGATAGCCATTTCGTTCAATCCATAATGCTAGTTCCGTACTTGCGGTGCATCGGCTAGTTGTGGAGCAATGATGAACAAGCGTGGCCATCATCGGAGCTTCTGGCAATCTTTTTACTGTAAAGAGAGAATGACTTGGTATATCGAGCGTTAACGGACGAGCTACCTCTATATCAATAGCATCCTCACACTCTTCACAGCCATGCCAAAGAACCAATTGGGACAAAGAAGAATGTCCAAAGGACCCTAAATAATCATCCAAAAGTTGTAACATCTCAGGGATTTCTCTAAATGATGCTTTTTTACGATAAGACAATACGAGTTGTGGCTGAACTTCTTTTAGAACGACATCAAGTGAAGCTCCATTTTTTTCCTCATTCTCAATAGTACACAGACTTTCCTTAATTCGAGCCATTCTAGCGTTTTCAACATCTAAAATGGATTGAATCTCATTTTGCTTCACTCTGAACATCCCTCTAATTTGATCAAGAGAGATATTCTCTCCCTGCATTTGACGAATTTGCTCCAAGGAGAACCCCAATTCTTTGAACGCTAATATACGATGGATTTGAAACATTTGGTCAGCTGAGTAATACCGATATCCTGAAAATTTGTCAGTATAAGCAGGCTTCAGCAAATTTAATTGGTCGTAGTAACGTAATGTCTTTACAGATACTTGGCTAAGTTTTGAAAACTCGCTAATTTTAAACATCGAATCATCTCCAATACTTTTTTATCCTGTTGCTTTTATGAGTATATCTGTCCAGCTAAGGGGAGAGTCAAGGGAAATACAGAAGGTTTGTTAGAAGAGGGTACGTATTGCTTAATCAACAAAAAAAGAGACAGCCTATAGTGATTAACACTGTAGACTGTCTCTACGATTTATTGCTCTGCCCAGTATTTATCTAGCTCTTGGTCTAGATATACCCAGCCCTTCCATGCGATATGAATCGTATCCATAATGAAATAAGGATCATAGTCATGGTCTGAGTAATCAACAAATGGAACATCATTATCAGTCAAGATCTGCTCCATTTTTTCGTAATACTTTTGTCGACGCTCCTCAGGATATTCCGTGTAGTCATACCAATGACCATTTACTGGAATAGAAACAAATAGTGGCTTTGCACCAGCGTCCTTTAAAACATCGATGACTAGCTGTAAATCCTCATATTCAGGTGAGGTTGTATAATCTTCGTTTTTGCGCATACCTTGAAACTTTTTAATATTCGCGTTTACAAGTCGTTTATAAAACTTGTTTTCAATCATTAAATCGTTGGATACACGTTTCTCGCCGTATTTCTCGGCGTTTTCCAGTTGTTGCTCAAATGTTTGGTCAACAACTAGCTTGTCATTATTTTTTAATTTATGCGGCTCTCTAGGGAATAAAGAGTAATACAAATCTTTTTTCTCTAAAAGCGCCTTTTGGACATGGCCTGCCATCATGGCAAGTCGTCCAATGATAGGTTTTTCTTTACCGCCAGATATTTTATATTCGTAAATTGTTTTTAGCAAATCATCGCGATTGACTGTATCGAAGGCAAGAAGGCGTTCCATTCCTCGTTTTCGAAGATCCTCGTCAATGTCTTTATTGTATGCTAAATCATAAGCATGCAACATCGAATAGTTAGGAGAAAAATGTAATTCATTCATTCCCTTTTTCGTAAACCATTGAGGAGAAATGATGAAGACAATTTTCTTATCCTTTAAATTCTTTTCCTGTGCAGCAAAATTTAAAAAGTGTGTAATAGACTGCATTCCACCACGCCCGACCATAAATGTCGTATACGGAGCATTTGTAGCTCGAGCATAATTGTAAGGGTGGAAAGGGTCAAAACGATTTAATTCAGAAGAGCCATATAAAGGCATAGTACTAGGCTCTTGCAACATCCGCTCTTGGAAATACATTCCTTGGAATACTAACGGAGACATACTCGTCTTTGCCTGCTCTACATCTTCATCTGAAATCCAAGCTTCTATCCAGGAATTAGGGAAGAATATAACGCCAGCAAAAAGAGCAAAAGCAATTAATAATGATAGAAAGCCTTTCTTAATCATTGTCTTTCAGCTAATTCCGCTACAATACGATTTGGCGTGTTCCATTCCTCACGGTTGAAATCAGTAATTGGTACAGAAATATTAAAGCGGTTTTCAATTTCCACTAATAAATTAATTGTACCGAATGAATCAAGAAGACCTTCTTCAAATAAATCGATATCTGGATTTTCTAAAACGATTTCATCCTCACATAACTCTACTAGCATTTCTAAAACTTGTTGTTTATCCATTGTATAAATCTCCTTTAGTGTTTAGGCTGCGTTATTCATAAAAACATGAATAGAGCCGTTAATTAAAATAATGTTCCTGAGAAAATATAGAAACCAAAGCAAACGGCATTAAAAGTAATAAATACGCCAATTGCATGCGTCCATTTATTTTTCGGCCAAAGCTTACGCTTTTTATTCCAACGTTCAAATTTATCGAAGCTGATAATTAACAGGGCATGGTAGAGTCCATAGACAACATAGTGCAATTCTAATCCGTGCCAAATCCCCATTAAAAAGAACAGTAAAAAGAAGCCGATATAAGAAACTGTATATTTGTTTTTAATCCATTTTTTCTTTGTCATCCAAAGCACGAAACGCATATAAACATAATCCCTGAACCAGAAGGAAAGACTCATATGCCAACGGTTCCAAAAGTCTTTAATATTGCGACTCGAGAATGGACGGTTAAAGTTAATAGGCGTTTGAACACCCATAATGCGACTGACACCAACGGCAAACGCACTATAACCCGCAAAATCGAAAAATAAATAAAAACTATACATATACATATACGCTATTTGCCCTTGGAAAGGTGTCAAATAGTTATACGTTTGACTTGGTAAATAAATAAGTGTGTAATTGTAGATTAAATAAGCCAAAATAAACTTATATAAAAAGCCTACAAATATATAATTGATCCCGCTTAACAGCAGCTTTTGATAGTCTTGCCCAGACGGCGCTGTGTGCATATCTTTATAAAAGCGTCTCCAACGATCAATAGGTCCTGATGATACTGTTGGGAAGAACAGTAAGAAATAGGCAAGCTCAACTGGTGAGATTTTATCCTTAATTAAGCCATCTCGCGTTTCTAAAATCATCTGTACTGATTTAAAAGTAATATAGGATACCCCTAAAAATCCAAATAAATTCTGAAGGCCAAGCATTGGCAGAACCTTCACAAGCACAAGTGGCAAAATGGACAGTAGTACAGCAATGACGAATACAGAAGTGTTATTCTTCTGGGAGCGATATTTTTGGTAACCGATAATTAATAATAACTGAAATACTGTAAACAGTATAAGAGAAATGGAACCGTTAAGGGAGCTACCAAAAATAAGAGCTAAAACGACGATCGAAATAACGATATTATAGCCTTTAGCTGATTTCCCGCGCAGTCCTAAAATAATTGTTGGCAGCAACAAAATACCAATGATGATGAAAAAAACTATATTTCCGTAAGGCGTCATACTGTTTCCATAACCGCCAATCCTTTACGATCAACTTTACCGTTTGTATTTAAAGGTAAAGTGTCAATGTATTTGAATGTTTTCGGAATCATATAGGATGGTAAATACTCCGATAACAATGCTTTAAGCTGCTTCGTCATTTTGAAAGCAGAGTCCGTCAATGGTTCGCGAAGCACAATATACGCACTCAATGATACAATCTCACCATTTTTTGAAACAGGTATAATAACACAGCTAGATACAGGTGGAAGATTGCCCATTTGTTTTTCAATTTCCTCAATTTCTAAACGATAACCGTGTAGCTTCACCTGGAAATCTTTTCGACCAGAGAAGAACAGATAGCCATCTTTTTCATAACCAACGTCTCCAGTTTTATAAATACGTTGATCCCCTATTGTAGGAAACGCTTGAAGTGTTAAATCAGGCGCACCAAGATAACCTGCACTTACAGTCGGTCCAGAAATAATAATCTCGCTATCTTCTAACAAGGATAGATTAGGCTCAGATATAGGGGCGATTGGTAATTGGTCAAACTGCTCCAGAAGCTCCTTCGTTACTTCCACATAAGAAACGGCAACAGTTGTTTCTGTAGGACCGTATAAATTAAAAATAGAAGCTTGAGGGAAGCGCTGCATTAATTCCGTAGCTACGGATACCGGTAACACTTCTCCGCAGAATAAAAATGTATCTAAAGAAGGCATTAACGCTTGATTCCACTCCTTGTTCATTAAACAGATCTTCGCGAAGGAAGGTGTGGAAGTCCAAACGCGAACATTAGATGAAGCTAATGACTCAAATAACGCTTTTGGATTAGCAATTTGCTCTTGTTTAATCGCGTAAAGGGTTTGCCCGCTTACTAGTGCAGGATATAAATCCATTACAGATAAATCGAAGGAATAAGGCGCTTGATTTAGAAACACTCCAGATTCCTGTAAAGGGAAATGTTCATGCATCCAAGCGACAAAATGCGCTAAATTATCAGCTGTAATTTGAACACCTTTTGGTTTACCAGTAGAACCAGATGTGTAAATAATATAATAAATTTCTTGATCCTTAACCCATGTTGAAGGCTCAGTCGAAATGCTAGTAGGTTGAGCTACTAAATCGCTTACTTCTACTACAGGGACATGTAAGTTCAAACTTAACGTTTCAGTTTTTAGTAGCAAGCAAGCCTCAGAAGCTTCTATAATAATCTGTAACCTTTCAGACGGTGTGGAAGAGTCAACAGGCACGTACGGATGACCCGCCTTTACCGCACCTAAAAAGGCAACGATTTGTAAAGGTGACATATGCCCATAGACGACGATAGGTTGTTGTCTTTTTAAATCAAGAGCCATTAAATATTGTGCTACACAATCAGACAAATGCCAAAGCTCACCAAACGTTAAGGAATCACTGTCGGTTTGATAGGCAGTGCGATGTGGATGCTGTTGTGCCACTTTTTGAATAGCCTCTAAAATGCTTAACATAGTTTATATCTCCTTTTCTTAAAATTCCGTATATATAAATGGTCCTGCGTTCATATCATGGAAGCCATGAATAAGAAACAAGAGCACTAAAATCATGAAATAAAATAACGTAAAGCCTATAAAACGAAAAAGCTCATTATTTTTAATGGATTGCATTAGTCCACCTCCAATTAAAAATGAAAAAAGATTGTAACTTTGTAAATATACTAAATAAATTGATATTTTTTCAAGTTATTTCTAAATTATTTTTACCTTAATTAAATTTTTAACACTGATTTGACGGATTGTAGAGAAAATTGTTGCTAAATTCCTGTTTATTCATGAAATCATAAGATTAATTTAAGGTAAAATTAAGGTTTCGGAAATCATGACTATTATTATGGAAGAAAGTGATTTTTGATTCACCGCAACTTGAATTTTTCTAAACGTGATCCTTATTCATTATCGCTGATTTTCCGCTTCATTTGTACTTAAGAAATCCTTAAATTTCGTGACAGAACATTCGGAAATATTTTCATCATTTTCCGACAGAAGACTCCCAACTAATGAATAAGCCGGAGATGAATGTCGGTTGGCGACAATCAAAACGAAAATGGAAGTTGTTTAATTCGTTACATTAAGCATAATCAATGAATGTAAAATCAAAGTAAATTTGATGAAAAATGTTGGTATAAAATATGAAGAGTTACCACGAAAAATGAAGCCACAAGCCAAACATATGAAGGATCAAGAATCTCACGAAGACTGTTGTAAAGGCATATTTGAGCAACAACAAAAGCGCCATCATTAGTTGAGCACCTCAACTTTGATAGCACTTTGTTGTTGGTCCGTTTTATCGGGCAGTAATTTTATCTGTATCAAAGCGAAGCAAGGTCAAAGCGTATCGCCTCAAAATATATATATAGAAACTGCCTGTAGAAGCCCGATTGGTGAAAACTAATAATCAGTGGTGGATAAGAACCCACCACTGATTAAAGTTTCACTTTATCCCGCTTTAACGGGCAGTAATTTTTTCTGTATCAAAACGAAGCAAGATACAAAGGGTTTCGCC
>NZ_JBYTDL010000007.1:88896-160176 GCF_058791335.1 Lysinibacillus sp. EB271-A1-10B | reverse complement strand
ATGNAGTTTCACTTTATCCCGCTTTAACGGGCAGTAATTTTTTCTGTATCAAAACGAAGCAAGATACAAAGGGTTTCGCCTCAAAATAGAGAGAGAAACTGCCCGTAAAAGCCCGATTGGTGAAGACTAAAAATCAGCGATGGATAAAGAGCCCGTCACTGATTAAGTTTCACTTTATCCCGCTTTAACGGGTAGTAATTTATCTGTATCAAAACGAAGTAAGATACAAAGGGTTTCACCTCAAAATATAGAGAGAAACTGCCCGTAAAAGCCCGATTGGTGAAGACTAAAAATCAGCGATGGATAAAGAGCCCATCACTGATTAAGTTTCACTTTATCCCGCTTTAACGGGCAGTAATTTATCTGTATCAAAACGAAGTAAGATACAAAGGGTTTCACCTCAAAATATATATATAGAAACTGCCCGTAAAAGCCCGATTGGTGAAGACTAATAATCAGTGGTGGATAAGAACCCACCACTGATTAAAGTTTCACTTTATTTGAGAAGCTTTAATACTTTTTTGGAAACGTAAAAGTCTGTGCCGTTGTAGACATTGATTGTGTCAAACGTATGTGTTTTTGCGGTTTTGTCTTGTTCGTATAGTACTGTGTTCTTATTAACTGGGATTGTGATGGTTACATTCTTTTTTTGTGCAATAAACTTAGGGTTTTCTTTATCACTTAAGTCAATTTTAGAAGTGTAGCCTTTTTCTGTGAACGCTTTTGTTGCAGGTATATATAAATCATCTGAAAGCTTATTTAAATCGAAGCCCATGAATTTTGCCATCGTATGTGCTAAATCCGTATTTTCGACAAGGCCTGTAATTTTAGATGGTCCGAATGAGTATAAGAATACATCCTCGCCCGTGTGCCCACCAGTTGTATAACCAATATTGGCGAGATTCGCAAGCATTTTCACCATTTCTTTGCCTAAATCTTTAGTCGATTTTAAAGTTGCAAGCTCATTCTCTGATAGATTATCTAAGCCATAAAGTGCAGCGACTTCTACAATATTTGATTTGTCTTCTTTTAATTGGCTCAATGCACCTTCGATTGTCATTTTAGCCTTCTTCAGAGGATCGATATAAGCAGATACAGGTGTGTAGGAATAAGTGCTTGTCGTGTTAACATTACCCATTGTAATCCCACTATTGCCGTGGTCTGTAACAGCAATGACCATTGTATTGCCATCTTTTTTTGCAAAATCAACGGCTTCTTTGACTGCAGCATCAAACGATAAAATATCGCTAATGATGCCGATCGTGTCATTTGCGTGTGCCGCCCAGTCCACCTTACTGCCTTCTACAAATAAGAAGAAACCATCTTCATCCTTTTTAAGCGTATTAATTGCTTTATTTGTCATCTCAGCGAGTGTAGGCTCAGATGCTCTTGTTGTAGCACGATCTAAATCGTAGGCAAGATCACTTGGAGCAAAACTTCCCCAAATTTTTGACGATTTACTTTTGAAAAGCTCATCACGAGTCTTAACAATGTCATAATTTTTTTCTTTTAAGACATCCATTAAATGCTCGCCATCTTTACGAGCATTTTTAGTAGTGCCCGGTGCCAGAGACTCTAAGCCACCGCCTAACACGACATCTATGTTTTGATAAACTTGCTGCTCAGCAATGTCATCGTATTGGCTTCTATTTTTCACATGTGCAGAAAAGCCAGCTGGTGTAGCATGCTGAATTTCTGAAGTAGAAATCAATCCAGTTGCCTTGCCTTGTTGCTTAGCGCCTTCTAACACATTAGCTACAGGTCTATAAGCATCTTCTTTAGCAATTGGCTCTAGCCCTGGCGAATTAATAACGGCTGGTAGCACACCTACAAATTTATCATTTGATTTATGACCAGTTGCTAACGCAGTAGCGGCAGGGGCTGAGTCAGTAATAGCTGAATCGGCAGAGTATGTACGTACTGCCCCTGATAAAATTTCATCCATAGCCAAGCTTTGCCCTTTGTACCAACGAGAAAGGGTAACGGCATTATTACTACTACCATCCATCACGAGCATAATCACATTTGTTGGTTTCTTCACTTCGGCTGCTTGTACTTGCGGCTGAGCGATACTAATCGACGATAAAGCAATAGCGCTTGCTAAAAATAATGAACTCCATTTTTTTGAGACTTTCATGATTTTCCTCCTTTTGGTCAATTCACAAGTAAGTGTAAAGGAAGTTTGTAAAGCTAGGATGAAATTATTGTTATGAATTGTGGGGGGATTGTTAAATATATAATGATGAGCACTAAAGGGGAAAATAGAATCTGCTTACTATCCATTGATGGAAGCTTGCAGATTCTAGAATTTGCTATAAAGTTTGTGAATGTTTTTCACCGTCAATGGTTTCGTAAAATAATACCCCTTTATCATCAACGAACAAGTTTAAAACCTCTTCCTCTAATAACACTTCTTCTGAACCATCGTTTATAAATATTTTCGTTAAAAAGCCGGCATTATCATAATCACTGCAATAAATAGCATCTTCAAAAGCCGCCAAGTAGTAGCAGGCTGTTTCTGTAACTTGCCTATTTTGCTTTGTTGCTAAGTCATAGGCGTATACCATGTCATCGTCCAAGCTATTATAATAAATAACATTTCCAATAGTATCTGTGTACCACATATCATGCATGAAATCGTACGTGTTGCTTGTAGCAGCAAAATAGTTTTCATTTGCCCATATATGGTCTTCACTTAGTTTCTCGTCATTCACTAAAAAATATGCGTAGGAAATAGCATAAGGTTCACTAGGAGTGATATCATTCCAAGTTGTATCAATATGATACCAATCACCATTAACACTGACTAAATTCCATGCGTGAAGCTGATTATCGCTATAACCATATACATATTTAGCATCAAGACCTGCAGCTAAAAATAAACGATAGGCTAATAGTGTATAAGCTTGGCAAACACCAGTTTCTTTACTAATTAATTCATAAACCGCTTGCCCTTGTGAATCCCCTTTTTCAGTATAAGTGGCTAGTTGTACGACAAAGTCATTAACGGCTTTAGCGCGATGAAAATCATCCATGTCATCTGTAATAAACTTCTTAGCAAAGTCCTGAACATAAGCATCAACTTTCTTTTCCTTCTTGGCATCTGTTATATATGTAAAGTCAAACTCAACCTCAACCTCGTAACCATTATCTACTTCCCAAGCTTCCCAGTTGTAATCTTGGATATAGCCTGTTGTATAAGGATTAACAAAATTAAGTATGTTATAAAGATCATTAATTTGTTCTTCAAATGTATTCCAATCTAATTTTCCTTTATACATAACTGTAAAGTTTGGGTCGAACGATGAAATATGTTTTTCAATTTTTTTTGAAAACTGCAGCATAGCAGGATCTTCCTTGAATAATGTTGTTGAAAAAAGGTCTTCAGCAGAATACTCGGCTGATGGGGCTTTATTAGCAAGCTCCTTTGGGTCCATAGAGCTTTCTTCTTCTTCTGATTCAAGTTCATCTTGTAATAGTACTTCGGCGACCTTGATAGCAGCTGAACAAGCGCTAAGCGTGCTTAATAGAATAAGTAAAAAAATCAGCAATATACTCTTTTTCATAATTCCTCCCATTATAATTATATTTTGGGTCATGACTAAAACGTGGATTGATTTCCGTTCCGGCTGGGGGCGTCGGATGAACCGCTTGGGGTAACAAATGTTTTCTGTGAAAAAGTGTAGTGTTAACGTAGCGGCAGCGACACGAGGTTGGTCACAAGGGCAATATCACAGGACGTGATGCTTTTATACTGCTGACCTCCAAGGAGTTGCCCAGTTTCACATTAACTACCTTAAATAATGGATATATTCCTAGATTTTAGAGATGACTTCTATTTTAACTATTATAGGGTAAGATGGTGAGAGTGTGGTGTGCTATATTTCGGTAAAACTAGACGATATAGGGCGGAAAATGGCAATTATTAATCTCAGTTTGTCAAGAGAACCTTTTTTTGTTATAATGTGATATGTTGTGATGTTCGAAGTTCGGGAGGTGCAGTGTATGCATACAGTAGTATTAGTTTCATTAGTTATCGTTTCAATAGCGTTGATCGTTGTAGTATTACTTCAATCTAGTAAAAGTGCAGGCTTGTCAGGTGCCATCTCGGGTGGAGCTGAACAACTATTCGGAAAGCAAAAAGCACGCGGTATGGATCTAATCCTTCACCGTACAACAATTGTGTTAGCAATATTATTCTTTGTTCTAGCAATTGCTATTACAAAAATCTAATAGTTGAAGATATTTCGCCTAACCTTACTGGTTGGGCGTTTTCTTTTATAGTTCAAATTTTTTGAACGTCGATACATTGTTAGGACTGTAAAGTGAATACTCGCGCGGAGTAGGGCGAATACCCTCGAAAGCAAAGCAAATACCCACGGAAGCAGGGCGAATACCCGCGAAGTAAAGCAATACCCGCGGAAGCAAAGCAAATCCGCGGGAATCACGAAATCCTCCGCACGTTTGCCGAGGATTCCCATATAGCAACTTGAAGAAACAGACCCCAAAACTTTTGAGGAAGCTTCAGTATGGCTATAATAAGAATAAGTATGTATTTGGATGAAGGAGAGCTCGACATGAAAAAATCGTTATCACAGCCTTTTTTCTTTCAAGCAGGACCTCGAGCAGTTTTATTATTGCATGGGTTTACGGGAAGCTCGGCGGATGTGCGCATGCTTGGTAGATTTTTAGAGAAAAAAGGGTATACTACATTAGCACCTCATTATAAAGGTCACGGTGTGGAACCTGAGGAACTTATTACAACAGGTCCTGCTGATTGGTGGCAGGATGTCGTAGCCGCGTACAAACAGTTACAGGAAGCGGGCTATCAGGAAATTGCGGTTGCTGGCTTGTCATTGGGTGGTGTCATGGCTTTGAACGTTGCGCTGAATAACCCAGTGAAAGGGTTAGTGACTATGTGTGCTCCGATGACGATGCGTACAACGGATGTCATGTTTGAAGGTGTCCTGAAATATGCGAGGGACTACAAAAAGTTCCAAGGTAAAGATGAGGCGCAAATCGAAGCTGAGGTTGCGTTAATTGCTGAAAAGGGCATGCCATCTTTACAAGAGTTGCGAGAGTTTATTGCTCAGACACGTCAGGAAATTGACATGATTTATGCACCAATTTTTGTCGTGCAAGCGACAAATGATGAGGTAATTGAGACAGAATCTGCCAACATTATATATAATCAAACTGAGTCACTTGAAAAACAGATCAAGTGGTATGAAAACTCAAAACATGTTATTACGTTAGATCAAGAAAAAGATCAGTTACATGAAGATATTTATTGCTTTTTAGAAAGCTTAAATTGGGCACAATAAAACATATAAGGATTTTCTCATGAAGGAGGGAAATTATGAAAGACCAAAAAGATACACTACAAAGTCGTTTACTCGATTTTTTCGGTGGAGAAGAATATAAGCCATTAACAGTTGGCGAAATTGAGGATTTATTTGGCTTTGAGGATGCTGACGAATTTAAGGAATTAGTGAAAACGTTAGTACGTATGGAGGGGCAAGGCTTAGTTGTACGTTCTCGCTCCAATCGTTATGGCCTGCCAGAGCGTATGAATTTACTTCGAGGTAAATTTATCGGACATGCGAAAGGCTTCGGCTTTGTGGCACCTGATATTGAGGGAATGGACGATGTTTTCATTCCACCACATGAAATAAATGGTGCGATTAATGGCGATACGGTGTTAATCCGTGTGTTAAAGGAATCATTCGGTGATCGCCGTGAAGGAACTATAACAAAGGTAGTGGAACGTGGGCAAACGAGCTTTGTTGGAACGTTCCAAGCAAATCGAGGCTTCGGCTTTGTTGTGTTAGATGATAAAAAACTACCGATGGACATTTTCATTGCTAAAGGCGATACATTAGGGGCTGTCGACGGACACAAGGTTGTCGTTGAGGTAGCTACTTGGCCAGAGGATTTAAAATCAGCAACAGGCTATATTACGAAAATTTTAGGCCACAAAAATGACCCAGGTGTGGATATTCTATCTATTTTATATAAGCACGACATTCCACCTGAATTCCCAGAAGAAGTAGTTGCTGCTGCGCAACGCGTGCCAGATGAAATTACAGAGGCAGATTTAGAAGGTCGCCGTGATTTACGCCACGAAACGATTGTGACAATCGATGGAGCGGATGCGAAGGACTTGGATGATGCTGTAACTGTAACGAAAAATGTAGACGGTACTTATAAACTTGGCGTACATATTGCAGATGTTAGTTATTATGTAACACAAGGCTCTGTAATAGATGTTGAAGCTTATGATCGTGCGACAAGTGTATATTTAACAGACCGCGTTATCCCAATGATTCCACACCGATTATCGAATGGAATCTGTTCATTAAATCCACAAGTTGACCGTCTAGTACTATCTTGTGAAATGATTATTGATGGAAATGGTAATGTAGTATCACATGAAATATTCCAAAGTGTCATTAAAACAACTGAGCGTATGACGTATAAGGACGTTTATAAAATTTTAGAGGAGCAAGACGCAGAGCTAATTGCCCGCTATGAGGCACTAGTGCCAATGTTTAAACATATGGCAGAGCTGTCTAACATTTTACGTAATAAACGTCAAACGCGTGGTGCCATTGATTTTGACTTTAAAGAATCAAAAGTGATCGTGGACGAAGATGGCTGGCCAGTAGATATTGAATTACGTGAACGTACTGTCGCAGAGAAATTAATTGAAGATTTCATGCTAGCAGCTAATGAAACGGTAGCGGAGCATTTCCATTGGATGAATATACCGTTCCTTTACCGTATTCACGAAGATCCAAAGCCAGAAAAGCTACAACGCTTCTTTGAATTTGTTACGAACTTCGGTATTTTAATCAAAGGTACAGGAAACACAATTCATCCGAAAGCTTTACAAGATGTATTAAAAGCTATCGAAGGTATGCCAGAGGAGCCTGTTATTTCAACGATGCTACTACGCTCGATGCAACAGGCAAAATATTATCCTGAAAGTTTAGGCCACTTTGGTTTATCAACTGATTTTTATACACACTTTACGTCACCGATTCGACGTTATCCGGACTTAATTGTCCATCGTTTAATTCGAACGTATTTAATTAATAAAGATACATCAAAAGAAACAGTGGCACAGTGGAGTATGGCGATGGATGAAATTGCGGACCATACGTCAGAACGTGAGCGCCGTGCTGTTGATGCAGAACGTGATACAGACGCACTGAAAAAAGCACAATACATGTCCGATAAAATTGGTGAAGAGTTTGAAGGAATCGTTTCGTCGATTACAAACTTCGGGATTTTCGTGGAGCTTCCTAACACGATTGAAGGACTTGTCCATATTAGCAATATGACAGATGACTACTATCGTTTTGACGACCGTCAAATGATTATGATCGGTGAGCGTACAAATCGTCAATTCCGTATTGGTGATGAAGTTACAGTCCGTGTAGCAAATGTTATTATTGAGGAGTCATCTGTTGACTTTGAAATCGTCGGAATGGTAACGTCGTTTGGACGAACACGAAAAGCAGCACCTACTGTCATTCACGCACGTAAAAACTATAGCGACAACAAAGGTGGTCGTAATAGCCGCAGAGGTGGTCGCGAAGAAGAAAGAGGCGGACGTGGCAGCCGCAGTGGTCGCAACGAAGAAGAAAGAGGCGGACGTGGCAGCCGCGGTGGTCGCAACGAAGAAGAAAGAGGCGGACGTGGTAGCCGCAGTGGTCGTAACGAAGAAGGCCGAGGCGGACAAGGAGAGCGACGTGAAAACGACCGTGATCCACGAGGACGCCGCAAAGATGGCTCAAACTCAAGCCCAGGCCCTAAAAAAGGCGTGAAGCAAAAGCAAAAGTTCTACGAGGGCGTCGCCAAGAAAAACAAAAAGAAAAAAACAAAACGTAAATAAAGTAAAAGTATAGGTGAAGGCACCATTAGTGCTTTAATGCAATTTGAAGCGGGTGCTTTCACTTTATCAATAAGAGCAGATTAACCCTGCTCCAACCTTTAAGTAGAGGTGAATATTATGGCAAAAGGTACTGGTAAAGTATTAGCACAAAACAAAAAAGCCGGGCACGACTACTTCATTGAAGAAACAATCGAAGCGGGCATGGTGTTAACAGGCACAGAAATTAAATCCATCCGTGCAGGAAGGGTCCAACTAAAAGAATCCTATGTACAAATCCGTAGCGGAGAAGCATGGATCAACAATATGCATGTCAGCTCATTCGAACAAGGCAACCGCTTTAACCATGACCCACTGCGCGCCCGCAAATTGCTGCTACACAAAAAGCAAATCGGCGAGCTAGTCGGTGCTGTAAAACGTGACGGCTACACAATTGTTCCGTTAAAAATGTACATTAAAGACGGCTATGCCAAACTATTAATCGGGGTCGGCAAAGGTAAAAAAGATTACGACAAACGTAATGACATGCGCAAAAAAGAAGCGAAACGCGATATGGAACGCGCCTTCAAATCTAAAAATCAATAGTCATAGATTGTTAGAGAGCTCACTATATTTACATAGTGAGCTTTTTGTATTTGGACAGATAGAATTCTAAGAGAGGTTCTAAAAGATATTGAGTAAAAAATATAATAAAGAACTACCGCATATAATAGGAGGGAATCCGCATTCTTACAATAGGACGAAAATTTATGTTTATGAACATAGAGCACATTTATTTTGCCGAGGAACGTAACAATGTCAGCGAAAGAAAAAAGCTAGTTTGCTACCACCAAACAAAGCGACCAGCACAATCACTCCAAACCCAAAAGACAATGCAAATCATGCTACAGCAAGATGAAGAAATCCTATTAGCGAATCTCTCCAAAATGAATCGCTATATGCTTCGACGCGCAAAAAAAGAGCCTTACGAAGTCATCATAAAAGAAAATCCATCCGATCAAGAGCTAGGAGAATTCCAGCAATTTTACAACGCCTTCGCCAAAATAAAAAACACTGCTCGCGTTCGAAAATTTCATCTACACACGTTAAAGTTACTGCGCGAAAAAGGCGCACTCGTCTATACAAAGCTTCAAAACGACAAAGGTGAAGCACTATGCTATCGACTGTACATTGCCGACGAAGATATCGTTTTTAATTTATATACAGGTACGGCGG
Organism: Lysinibacillus sp. EB271-A1-10B; assembly: GCF_058791335.1. NCBI lineage: Bacteria > Bacillati > Bacillota > Bacilli > Caryophanales > Bacillaceae > Lysinibacillus > Lysinibacillus sp. EB271-A1-10B. The sequence goes on along the minus strand of NZ_JBYTDL010000007.1, from coordinate 151,064 downwards.
TCTGGATCAAGGATAGACCAGATCTAAAGCAACAAATCCGCTTCGCCAACCGCTATTTACTATGGGAAAATATCATGATGTTCCGCAGCAAAGGATACGCACACTATGATTTCGGCGCAGTAACGAACAAGGACGAAATTAACGAATTCAAGCTCGGCTTTGGCGGACAAGAGGTAGAAGTCTATTACGGCTATCTTACAGAATCTAAATTAGGAAAGCTCATTTTACGATTAAGAGACTTAAAATTTAAGATGATGAAATAAGAAAATCATTGTGGTCTAGCCAATTATTTCTACTATGCGGGACACTTGAACTATAGATAGATTTGCTTTATAATAAGTATTACTGAATGCCAGATTACATGGAAGCGTACTTTTAGCTCCCACCGTACTAGAAGAAATTCTAGCTCCTTTGCTTGAACGAAGCTACGTGCTTTGATTCATATTCAAGGGGACGTTACGGATTCGACAGGGATGGTTCAAGCTTTGGTCGCGCGTCGGAGGTCTCGGCTCCGTCATCAACGGAAGTTATATAATAACTGGCAAACAACAAAACTTAGCTTTCGCAGCGTAAGCTCTTAAGCGCTCTGCCTCTCTATCGCCCATGTAGAGAACGTAGGGCCCAACTTTAGTGGGATACGGTCGATGGTGCCACCTGAGTTACCGACAAGAGATTTCCAGGTTAGCGTACAGGACGCCTGTTTGTCGGCATAATGCTACGTGAATCGTAAATAGGCAAACTACACGCGTAGAAGCTGAAGTATTGGAGTTTCTGGACGCGGGTTCGACTCCCGCCGTCTCCATATTCACTCGAGAAACGTTGATATATCAAGGTTTTAAGATATTCGAGTACACGAAAAGTACAAATTGTACTAAATCAATAGAGCAGGCATCATATTTTGATGTCTTGCTCTATTATTTTTATAGCTTCATCTTGTGAATTAGGGTAAAGGTGAGCATAAGTATTTAATGTTTCGGCAACATCTTTATGACCTAATCGAGCAGCAACGACAGTTATAGTGCATTTTTTATTAATCAAATATGAAGCGTGCGAATGTCTAAATTCATGAATGTGAATTCTACGGACGTTCGATTTTTTTAGATATTTATCATACATACGATCAAGTTGTGTTGGCGATAAAGGTCTAGTTCCTGTTTCACCTAATATAAAACAATCATCTTCCTTAAAAGCCTTTGGTAAACTTTCTTTGTAGTCCATCATTAACTTTACTAAACTTTCAGGTATTGAAACAACACGCTCCGAAGCTTCAGTTTTTGTGTCATCTACACCAAATTTACCTGCACTAACTTCGATAAAAATTTCTCTTTTCTTATCATCAACGTTTTTCCATTGTAACCCCAATAACTCACCTTTTCGTATACCGCCATAAAACAGTAATAGGAATGCGATTTTGTATTTTATGTTGTCGATGGCGTTATAAAAATCCTCAAATTCATGTACTTCCCAAAAATTAAGCCTTTTAACTGGTTTTAATTCGAAATTACCAACAACAGCTGCAGGATTCGTTTTTAAATTGTGATGTTTCATACCGAAATTGAAAATGGCCGATAGCCTAGTGTGAATAGATAATAATGTGTCATTTGCTAATGTTTTTTTGGTTCCCCAACGTTGTTCAAATTTAGTTTTCATCATGTAATCTTGCCATTCTATAATATCGGCTGTACTAATGCGTTCTATTTTTTTCTTGCCGAAATAAGGGATTAGATATTTTCTTGCTATCGGTTCTACTTTTGCAAAAGAAGCTGGTTTTCTTCTAGTCTCATACCAATTTAGATACTTGATGGCAACCGCTTCGAAAGTCAATTTAGATACATTTTCAAGTACACCAGCTTTCATCTTTGCTTCGTACTCTTGGGCTTCCCCTTTACTTGTGAATCCTGTTTTCTTATGCTGCTTCTTTGTACCATCAGGTAATTCAATTTGCATTTTAACCCAATATGTTCCTCGTTTTTCCCCTTTATATACAGGCATAATATCCCTCCTATTTAAAAAAGAGAGTAGCATCTAGCTACCCCAAAGTGACCGCGTATAAAATTACTTTTGCTAAAATTTCAACTTCACTCTCGGTGTCTTTAGAAATGGCGAAATCAAAATATCTTGGGTTATTAGATTCAGGGCTAAAGACTACATAATCACCACGCACACTAAAACGTTTCATTGATGATTCATTATTATAAGAATAGATAACGATGTCATTATCATGTAATTCATGTTCTTCCACCGGGATACAAACAACATAACTATTGTTTGGAATAATTTTATCCATACTATCGCCGTTTACTCTCATCATGAATGCACCAGGGCGATCAGCATATTTACCTAACATCGATTTCGGCAATTCAATAACGTCTTCTTTTTCAACACTATTAATGGATGTTAGTTCACCTGCAGATATTTGACCATAATAATTTAGTATTGAAAGACTCCGTTTGTTAGAGGTAGTCTCATAAACACTCTTAGCTTCTTTTATCTTAAATCCATTGGAAGGATTAAGATATGAATTTTCATCAGTCATAGGAGCTGCCTCTTGAATAAAATCGGATACTTTTACATCAAGTGCTTGTGATATTGATAAAGCTTGTGCAACTGTGATATTCCTCAAATCCCTATCGATTAACGATTTTAATGTCGTATATTTTATATCCGCTTTCTCTGCTAGAGTGGCAACCTTCCATCCTTGTCTACTAATTAACGTTAGTAACTTTTCACTGTTTTTCATCACGTTCACCTCCTTTTTCTATTAGTTAATTACGATATATCGTAACTTACAAAGATATAATAACATATTCCATTTACTATAAACAATATATTTACGATATATCAAAATTTGTTGGAAATATATTGTTGAATAAGTGCGAAATTTCGTATATTATGTTTCTTATAAACTACGAAATTTCGTAATTAAGTAGTTGTAAATTAACAAAAATACAATATTGTGAAAAGGAGTGGACGGACTTGTTTCCTAACCTAGATTTAGAAATGAGGAAAAAAGGACTAAAACGAAAAGATTTAGCTTTTTTATTTGGAGATCGGATTCCGACCGTCTCAGAAAGATTAAATGGAAAGTCTGAATTAACAATAAAAGAAGCTATTTCAATTAGAAATACATTCTTTCCAGATTTAGAGATCGATTACCTTTTTAAAATGTGGGAGTGATAAAAATGCATTACAAATTGATTGCTTATAGAAAGAAGGCTGATATTTCTCAAGAAGAAGTAGCGGCTACCTTGAATATGACAAGGCAAACATACAGCAAAAAAGAACGAATGATTTCTAAATTTGAACTAAATGAAGCTATTGCTTTGGCAAAATTATTCGATGTTAGTGTTTCTGCATTATTTGAGGAAGAAAGAAAAAAACAAGGAGCTGTGATACCGAACTAACATCGATATTTGATTTTCGGGTGAAGAAAACCACTATGATTCACAAGCGAAAACAGACGTTTGCGAATACAAAACTCGCTCACGTCAAGCAGTTTGTAAAAGGTTGGTTGGCCGTATCCTCTATGACAGGAATTTACAAACTGCTTGATGTGAAGTCATCTTCATACATAACAAAAACTAAAGCGCTGTGATACCTAGCCAACGCAGGTATAGTCGTAACTTATAGCTTATATGACGGTAGCAACGTTAAACGAAATGAGAGTGAGGTAAGAGTATCGAGTAAAACAAATGAAATGGTTGAAGCATTGGAAGACTTTGTTGTTAAAGAAGTGGGATCGTTTGATGAGCATACAAGTCCAGAAGAGATTATTGCTCTAGCTGAACTTGTGAATGCTACTACTGGAGTTGTTAGACCTCTACAGTTTATTGGAGAAGTTACCACTACGATTAAATAGTGAATCTCTCCCATGGAAACTGACTGACATCGTAATTTGCTAAAAAGTTTACGATATCTCTTCGTCCGTAATATGTAGGAATATTACGGACGTCCTGATGCATCAATACAATCGGCATACCAGGGAAATAATTGGAGAAAGATTGCATAGTACTTTTAATTGTTGAATCTGTAACTACAGCCTGTCTTTGTACAGCAATAACTGTAAAGGTTACATTTTGTTCAGTTATAGTCGCTGCGTCAAATTGCATAATAATCACCTGCCTTTCTACCAATAGTTTAACAGAAAGGTAGGATATCGTGGGAAAGGGTGAATAAGAATGCTTGAACAACTACAGCAAGCTTACAAAGTGGGTCTGAAAAATCTAGTGTTTGTGAATTTTTCAAATAAGTCTGTAATTGGAGGAGGAATGGAAGGCATGAATAAATCAGAATTGGAACTATCAAAAGAAATAGCATGTTGTGAGGACGTTATAACGGCTATTAATTGGCATTTACGTGATGGTGATTATGACTCAGTGAGGGAACGTATAGCAGTATTACAAGAAAGTGTTTCTAAAATCGAGCACCTAGAAAATCAGATTAAAGCACAACGTCGTAACAAATTATTTGAGACTGCTAATCGATTATGCAATCAAGGTAAATCAGTGAAAGTAGTGAAACTTAATGCAAATCCAATTTAAGGAAATAAAAAAACTGCTTAATCGTAGGAGCGATTAAACAGCACGGTCTAAAACGTCAGATTTAGATTAATCCGATTATAACAAGAAGCTGATAAAGTGTCTAGCAAGGCTTATCCGAATGATGGACAAGTCATTAAAAATCAATAAGGGGGTACATTCCATTGAAAAGACCACGCAATTTAACAAGGCAGGAAAAAGAATATATAGCTAGTTTCCGTTTAAATCCTTTTAACTGGCTTATAAGTAAAAAGTTAACGGATAGTTGGTTGATTGTTCATCGTGAAACAGGACGACCACGTACTATCCCAGCTCCATAAGACAAGCCTTTGCAAAATATCGCAAAGGCTTTGATTTTAGACAATAAAAAAGCCGTATCAACTCTGGACAGTTAACACGGCTCGTTTGACTATTGCCAAACAGCTCATAGCTAGAATAACAGCTTTCTTGGTGAATAGTCAATTAACGGCCTTGTATGGAGTATTAAGTTTACGACCACAAAGAGAAAAAGTGGAGTGACTCAAACAAACATACTAGGGGCTATAAAGGATTGACTGGAGGATGGGCATATGAAGGATGCTCCGTTTAATGCGCTTAATGAAAAAATCGACATAGAAGATTATGAAGAAATATTCACAGTAGATGAAGATGCAGTTGAAGATCGCATAGAAAACCTACGTGATAAACAAATATCTAAATGTCGAAGAAAGACAATTAAGAGCGGAAATATACTTGAATGTGAAATCTATCCTATTCGTTCTGATATGGGTAAGTGGGAGCGCGGAAAAAAGAAGCAAGACGGCAGAAGTAGAATGGCGCAAAAGAATTTGAATATGAAAAATGCTGTAAAGCACTTTGTAAGACTGGTTAATGCAAATTTCACCAGAAAAGATATTGCTATGCACTTAACGTATGACAATGCCAATTTACCAAAAAGTTACGAACAAGCTAAAAATGATGTAACGAATTATATACGCCGTTTAAAGCGCTACATGAAAAAATCAGGGCTAGGAGAACTTAAATATATTTATGTAATCGAGTTCAGCGATGCTGAGGGAAAAAAAGTAAGGGTACACAGTCATATCATTATGAACTTTAATGATCGTAAAGTAGGGGAGGAATTATGGGCTAAGGGTTTTGCGAACTCGCGGCAGTTGAAACCGAATGAAAGTGGATTAAAAGGGATTGCTCAATACATGATGAAGCAACAGCGCAAAGACAGCACAAAGCGTTATACACCTTCTCGCAATTTGAAACAACCAATTATCACAATAGCAAACAGCAAAGTAACAAGAAAACGTGCGGAACGTATTGCACTAGAGCAAAATACTGCACATGAAATATTTGAAAAAATGTATCCAGGTTATCAATTTAATGAAATCAAAGTGAAATATAGTCCTTTTGCTTCAGGTGTCTATATATATGTGGAGATGATACGAATTGATAATCCAGTGCAAACAAAAAGGAGACTAGATATATGAGAGTAATAAGCATAATCAACTTAAAAGGTGGAGTGGCTAAAACCATATCTGCTATCAATATTGCCTACACATTAGTAAAAGCGCATGGAAAAAGGGTGCTGCTTATTGATAACGATAAACAGGGGAATACATCTAAATTTTTTAATTTGTATAACTATGAGGATAAAAGTTTAGCAGATTTGCTGACAGATAGAGATTGCAGCATAGAGAGCGTTATTAAACCTACAGCATACGAAGGGTTGGACATTATTCCAGCAAATATGAATTTGTTACGTGCTAATAAAGAAATTTTACTAGATGTTTCGCGTCCACAGCAAACACGACTACGGAAAGCCTTATCGCAGCTAACTAATGAATACGATTATTGCATTATCGACAATGCGCCAGACATTAACATGACGGTTATTAATGCCCTTGTGGCTTCTGATGATGTTTTAGTACCAATTAAGGTAGATAAGTTTGCATTTGATGGTTTAGAGCTACTGGTGGAGCAAATTGAAGATGTAAAAGAATTTAACGAAAAGATCACATTCAAAGGATGCTTTATTACGATATTCCAAAAAAATGGTGTAAATGTACAAGGATGCGAATATTTGTTTTCATCCACAAGTTATCCACTTTTCCACACTGTTGTAAGAAAAACAGTGAAAGTAGATGAAACGACATTCGTCGGCAAACCGCTATTGGATTACAAGAAGTCAACTGCTGGACAAGACTATGAAAAATTGGTCGAAGAATACCTACAAATGTGTTAGTTTCGGACACAAAAAAGGGGGTACGGACACATGAAATTCAATCTAAATCAGCTAATGAATGATAAATCTAAAGAAGCGGTAGAAAAGGAAGGGCTTGCTTTCAAAATAGAACACATTCCGATTGATCGGTTACGACCATCGGAAAAGAATAAATACACTGTTGAAGATGTAGAAGAGCTAAAATCCAGTATTGAATTAATGGGGCTTCAACAAAACTTATTAGTTCGTGAACAAGAAAACGGTTTTGAGGTTATAAGTGGACATAGACGATTGAAAGCCATGCAAGAGCTGTATGTGGAAGGAAATGAACAATTTAAAAAGGTACCATGCAAAATCATGAAATCAGTAGACGACATTCAAGCTGAATTGCAACTAATACTAGCAAATTCGACAGCTAGGGAATTAACTGATGCTGAAAAAACATATCAAGCAGCAAGACTACAGGAGTTACTAACTGATCTAAAGAAAAGTGGTTATCCAATATCAGGGCGAAGACGAGAAATAGTCGCGCAGCTTATGAAGGTATCACCTACACAAGTTGCCCGTATGGAAAGCATAAATAAAAAGTTGATTCCCGAGTTAAAAGAGGAGTTTGACAAGGAAAACATCAATATTACAACTGCTTATGAAACATCGAGATTGCCGAAAGAACAGCAACAGGAAGTTGTCAGAGAATACAAGGAAGGTAACGCACTAACACCATCCGTTGCTATAGAGAAGCGCCAGGAAGTCATTGAGTCAGAACAAAAAGAAAAACCGATGACGCATGAATTAGAAAGCTATCCAGAAGAGTTTGAAGCGGTAATAAAAGGATTGAAAACATTTGTATATGGTTTCAACAACAGGAACTTTCGGGTTGGAGATAAATTGAAAATAAACGAATTTGACGATGAAGAAATATTGTATACCGGCAGATCAGTAGAGGCAAGAGTAATTTACTTACAAGATGGGGGACAATCTGGCATTCCAGATGATTACGTCATCATGAGTATTAAAAAAATCAGATAACAATAAGCGACTCATTGATTGAGCCGCATTCATAGAAAGGATTGAAAGCTTTGACTTATAGCAGAAGCCATGCAAACAGGGGCGCAAAGTTAGAAATGTTAGTAGAAATGACAAATAACCAATATCGAAATGCTTGGTTAGCGGATATTAGAAAAGTACCTACGCCAGTAAAAATTTTAAAAAACGAAGGAAATAAAGTGACAGGTCATCTTGATACGCCGACATGGGTTGACTATAGCGGAATTTACGAGGGTTATTCAATCATTTTTGACGCGAAAGAAACCAAAGTTAAACGATTCCCATTGAAAAATATCTCGCCACACCAATATCAGTTGTTGAAATCATGGAATAAGCATGGAGCAGTTGCATTCTTATTAGTTGCGTTTTGGTTGGAAGGCAAAAGTGAGCCAGAAATTTATGTTTTACGTTTCGAGCAGTTAGAAGGGGCGTATGAAAACCAAAATGCTGGACGAGGTTCTAAATCAATTTCACACGATTTCTTTAGAGAGAATTGTGAACGTGCGAAATCAAGAAACGGCATTCCTGTTGATTATTTAGCAGCACTTAATTTAGAGCGGTCAAAAAAGTTAGTACAGCAATAAGGTGTAAGGGGCGTGTTGAGTAATGTCGATTAATCAATTAAATATATTTGATTGTGATACTAACATCCAAAGAAATGATTGGATTTTTCAACAGTTAGAAGCTTTAGAGATTGAGCGCACATTAATTGTAGGGGAATTGCAAATTAGCAGAACTGAAAAATTCTATGTCGTAGAGAAAGAAACTGAGTTTGAAGAGGTCTTTAAGAAAATCGAGCGTTGCTATGAATTTATAAATGGGAAGTTATTACATTGAAAACTATGTGAAGAGGTGAATTATGATGGCGAATCAGTATTGGAGTGCTAAACATGGTGGTTTTATCAAGTGTCCTGTTGAAGGGTGCAACCATGTAGGTATTATCATCACTACAGCGCACTGCCGATTACAACATGGAATGACACAAGAAGAAGTGCGAAAGAAATATGGTCTTCCAACGAATGTGCCGAAACGTAATCGAAAGCAGATAGAAAGAATGAGGAAAAAGTGAATCAAAGGGGGGATCACTAATGATAGATATTAGAACAAAGCGAATAGTTAAAACGCGAAAAGAGCATTTGTGCTTTGGTTGTACGGAAATCATAGAAAAAGGTAAAAATGCAGTGGCTGTTGCTGCAAAAGAAGACGATCAGCGTAAGAACTTTCACTTGCATGAGGACTGCAACAAAACAATAGCAAAAGATAATTGGTTTTCAGGAAGCGGCCTTTACTATGGCTGTATCAAAGATGCTGAAAAAAGAATAGAAGGATTGAACGTAAATTTAACTCCTGATGAAGAATTACCATTTATACGTTAAACAATTAATTTTTTAGATTCTATGTATAAAGGAGAATTATTTGCATGAAAATTGTTGTATCAAAAGAGCAATATGAGCAGGTACGTCAAGTTGAGAAGGTGTTAGGGATAAAGATAGCGTTAGCACCTGAAGAACAGCAGCTACGTGTCGTTGATAACGTAAATGGACAGTGGGGAGTTTATCAAGTGCTGCGTTGCTATAAAAGTGCAACAAAGTACTTTGCTGAATTGAGATTAATTGAGCCAACTAAAACAGAACAAGAAGCGGTATTGAAATTTTTAGCTGCACAACAACGAAAGGCAAAAGAAGGGAAATTGAAAGTCGTGCTTTATTGAAATAAAGTGTGCAGTAAATATAATAAAAGGCCACTTCCATAAAGAAAGTGACCTATCATAACTTAACCAGGTATCCGAATAGCCTGAATTTCTTGACAATCGACAATAATTGTTGAACCTGGTTCTGTTGTTGGATCGTTGAAGAATGCACAGCAATTGTTTGGGTCAAAGGAAATAAAAATAACGTCTTCTATATCCTGACCACCACGTAAGAAAAGGTCAACGACAGTTGAAGTTTGTAAGGTTCTTAATTGATTACAAACACAACCTTCGCAGTGATTCATGGGGTGTTTTTTCTTTTTATCATAAGAATCACAATCAGAATCCATAATTTTAATATTTATTATATCGCCCAATAGCAATACCTCCTTTTCAATTTTATTAAGGTAACGTTAACCTTACTTTATTAATTTATGATTAGAAAAAAAGTTCGCTTGGCGATTTGTCTATTAAGAAATAATTTAGTTATACAAAAAAAGAAAATGGTTAATAGACCATTGTAAGTTTAATGAGGATTTTGTGCAGTAAATATAATAAAAGGCCACTTCCGTAAAGAAAGTGACCTATTATAACTTAACCAGGTATCCGAATAGCCTGAATATCTTGACAATCGACGATAATTGTTGAACCTGGTTCTGTTGTTGGATCGTTGAAGAATGCACAGCAATTGTTTGGGTCAAAGGAAATAAAAATAACGTCTTCTATATTCCGACCAAATATGAAAAGATCAACTACAGTCGAAGTTTGTAAGGTTCTTAATTGATTACAAACACAACCTTTACAGTGATTCATGGATTTTCTTTCCTTCCTGCCACAAGAATCACAACCAGATTTAGTTCTAATATCGCTCATTCTCAATACCTCCTTTTCAATTTTATTAAGGTAACGTTAACCTTACTTTATTAATTTATGATTAGAAAAAGAAAGTGGATTGGCGATTTGTCTATTAACTAATGATTTAATCTTATAAAAATCGAAAATGGTTAATAGACCATTTTAAGATTTCATTAATGTACTTTAGAAACATATTGTGCAGTAAGGAAGTGAGAACATGGGTTATCAATTACCTGATATGAATGAATAAATCTGAAAAGAAAAAAGGAGCAAATCCTCCGTCAAAGGATACTTACTCCTAACTATCTTTACCGAGTATTTATCTTTAAACAATAGGACTTAACATTTTAAGGATAATAGAAGCATTTACGTTTGTTTGTGTGCCTCCAGCCAATGTTTGAAGGATTACTGCTGCAGCGGAGGTATGATTTCTAAGTGTAAGAATACCGCCTGCTGGGATAGCAATTATTACCTGACCAGTATTTTGTTGAGTACCAGCTCCGGAACCGTAGACTGATTCTGGGATCGGTACACCATTTAAAAATAGTGTAAATTGGTTAGGTTCAACACCTGATACGCTGAAAGTAACTTCGTAGATTCCTGGTGTGGTAACAACAATTTGAGAGGTTCCTGGAATGTGCGTAATTCCAGGTGTAACTATACCTGTTGAATCAAAAATAACATCAGCCTCAAGAGCTACAGTTTCAGGACTTAGATTATATATATAACCATATTCGCAAAGACCACTACATGCTGTTGGTGTTACAGGAATAGCGCCAGTAATTCCACAGAGATCGACAGCTGTGAACGGCCCTATTTGACTTCCGCATTGGCAGGAACGTTTATTACAGTTACTACAGTTATCCATTTTTTTCACCTCCATTTGTAGTATTTTATTCGTATGAAATATGGGATAAAGGGCAATAGGCTAACGATCGACTAAATTTAATCGTTCATTTATTGATGTTTTATTTAAAAAGGAATTTGATACAAGGTTTAAACTAAATTTTATAAATTTTAAGTTACTGCACATTTTGAGGAAAGAGGTTAGGTAATGATTGAAGAAAAAAGTTGGAAAGATTTTAGGAAAACAGGATTGCTATGGTTTATTAACGCTACATTGCATGTGTTTGGTTGGGCGATTTGTGTAGAAGTTGAAAAAGAAAGTGGAGAAATCATAAGAGCATACCCTGCAAGAGTCAAGTTTAGAGGATTTAATGAAAATGCAAATACAGAAGGTTATATAAAAGTATCGGATTACTTGAAAGAGAACATTGAACAGCTTTCACAAGAAGCGAAAGAGTAGGTACTGCACAGTTTGAGTATTTAAAGCAGTATCGGAGGTGAAACCAATGAATGAAAAGGAACGACTAGAGTATGAAAATGTGCAAGAACTTTTTAAAGAGTTAGGAATTTGTCTTACTAACAATCAGGGTGAATATAGAACGTTCTTAGATGTTACTAAGGATATTAGTTTAATATTTAATAAACTAACAACTAGTCAACAGGAAAACGTAGTATCAATGTTGTTCCAACGAAAAGAAAAGGGGTGTGAACAATGAATAGTACAGAGTTAGAGCAAACAGTTGAAATGACCATTACTAAATTTATTGAACGTCAACAAGAAGAACAAACTAAAAAAGCAGATAGACGGCTATTCAATACTCGACTACTGTTAAGGAATTATCATCAATTCAAAGTTCGTTGTGAAGAGTTAAAAGAATTGAATAAAGTCGAAACAGAAGAAGATCCATTTGTTGAAATTGGCGGCGAATATTTATCTATTGAATCACTTACCCGTAGCAGTGTGCGAACAATGAATATGATGAACTTTATTGATAAAATGCTAGAGTTCTATAAAAATGACTGCAAACAACAAGGGAAAGAAGGGATTCGTAAGTATGATACATTGATGCACTTTTATATTTACGATGACAAAAAGACATATGCTGATATAGCAGAGTTGCATGAGGTTAATGAACGGACGGTAAGAAGAGATTTAAAAGAAGCAGTACACGCACTTTCAGTGTTAATTTTCGGCATAGATGGATTGCGTATTCAGTTATGAAATGTCAAAAACATGCCCTTTTTTATGTTTTTTAAATATTATATAGTGTATATGTAGAGTTAGTGAACTTGCTTTACATCAACTCATTAGTCTTCCAACTAAATAGACGTTTGCGGAAACGTCAACACTACAGAGTCACATCTAACAAGGTGTGGCTTTTTATTATGCCTTAGGAGGTTGAGTTGAAATTGAAAGAGGAAAATTTAAAAGGATCACCCGGAGGATAGTGACCCTTAGTAAAGGTTTGAAAGTGTAAGGTTAAATTAGTATTACCTTACAGTAGTTATGAGCAATATAGGCGGTATTGGGTATTAGTAACCTCCATGCATGAAAGTAGCGCCGACAATAATCAGAAGAATGAATAGAACAACGACTAAAGCGAATGGGTTTCGTTCGCGACGCTCTTCGCGAAATTCTCCACAGAATTCCATAAAATATCCCTCCTTTCTATAATCTATAATCTATAATATGTATAGTTTTCAAAAGGGATTGCGATATTTATCTTAGGATGCGTTAGAAAAATGTTTAAAAATAAATATGTTAAAAATAGGTATACACTATCAAGAAAAAATAATAGATGTTAGCTAAGTCATATCCAATAGGGTATGGCTTTTTATTATGCCTATAATGGTTGAGCATGACATTGAAAGAGGAAAAATATTTAAAAGGGTCACCCGGAGGATAGTGACCCTTAGTAAAGATTTGAAGGTGTAGGAGTACCCTAATAATTATGAGCATTAGAGGCGGTATTGGGTATTAATAACGCATGAAAGTAGCGCCGATAATAATCAGAAGAATGAATAGAACAATAAGGAGCGCAAATGCTGAACCGCCACCCCAGCCACCATAACCACCATATTCCTGAGACATAATAATTTCCCTCCTTTCTATAATCTATAATCTATAATATGAATAGTTGTCAAAAGGAATTGCGATATTTATCTATTTTACAAAAATAAAGTCTTATAAATTGAAAAAAATGTTATGACATTGGGAATACAACGAAGAACAGTCTGATAGACTTTCACCTGATTTCTAATCAATATCAGGAAAAAATGAAAAGGATCACTCTGGTAAAAGTGACCCTAAAATAAGGAGGTGTATGGCTAATTAACTTTATCCTATTATTTATTCCTATGTTGTGAACAAAAGAGGTTTTGAGATTAATACAAGAAAGTAGCGCCGACAATAATTAAAAGAATGAATAGAACAACAATTAGTACGAATGCTGAACCGCCACCATAGCCACCGCCGTTATAGCCTCCGTAATAACAATTGTTGTTGTAATTGCCTAAATTATTTCCGAAGTATCCCATGTATATACCTCCTTTCTATTTCTATAATATGTATAGTTATAGAAAGTGAAGGAGGTATTCATCCTATTGAATAAGGATGGGATTGCTCCTTTTAGTGAGTCGTCTTAAAAAATTAAAAGATGATAGGTTAAAAATAGTGTTAACTAAAGGTCGTATCCAAAAGGGTATGACTTTTAATTTTGCAATGGTGGGACAGCAATGTATAAAAAAACATGGGCGAAGTGAGAGTTTGCTATCCCAAGTCCATTGTATGTTAGTAAATAGATCGAAATGACAAAGTATTTATTGTGGAGGGACGAATGATGGCAAATAAATGTTTTGCAAAAGGATGTACTAATGAAGCCACAACAGAGTTTTGTCCAGAATGTTTAATGACTGGTGGTATTAAACCTAAAGATTATATCAACTCTCAATTTGAAAATAGCTTCACGTATCATGCACCAAAGAATGATCAACCACAACGATATGAAGCAATTAGGGACAAAGCAAAAGAATTGGCTCATATGATTGATGAACTATGTCCAGAAAGTCGTGAGAAATCTATTGCTCAAACGAATTTAGAACAATCTGTAATGTGGGCTAAAATAAGGAGGTCCAATCAGATGGAACGACTGATTGATTATATTAAAGAGCTAGAGATTAGATTGTTAGCCAAAGGTGAAACATTACCTGCAATGCGTGAAGATGTAGTTGCATTATTATCAGAAGATGATTTACCAACGCGATTAGAAGGTAGTGACTAGGATTGATTAAAGAAGCACGTAAACAAGAACTGATACAGCATATCCTTGCTGGTGAGCTTATGAAGTTCTATAAGTCTAAAGAGTGGATGGATTTACGACTTGATGCATTAAAGCGTGACAACTATGAATGTCAGTTATGTAAAGCAGCTGGACGTTATCACAAAGCAGAGAATGTTCATCATATAAAAGAAGTAAAGACTCATCCACATCTGTCATTGACTCTAAACAATTTACAATGCTTATGCATTAAATGCCATAACGAAGTACATGATCGTTTGGAATTAACACGTAAAAATAAATATGCAAATGACGAGAGGTGGTAGGGGTGCAACTTTCTGATGGCACATGGACATATGATACAGATGTTATCAATGCTGCAGTTACAAATGAGTGTCGTGATTGGTATGAGCGAGACATGCTGAACGCCTTTACTCGTTACGCTTACTATCTATACAAACAGATAAGAGATTGTGTCAATGCTCGTAAGTGCAAGCACATGACGATTGAGAAGGTACGAGAACAATTGAAAAACAATAACAAACTTGACTTCGCATGTAATTTGTTGTCGATTTCGGCCGAAGAAATTTGGTACATCGTTGACTTCGCTGATCAGCATTTAAAATATGTAAAATAAATACCCCCCGGTCAAAAAATTCCGGCTTTTTTAAGGGATTCGTTCAACGGGTAGGGTTCTGTACTCGCAAATTTTTTTTGAATTTTTCTCGCGTAAGGGGGGGTATGGTGAATAAAAGAAAATTAAATGCGATAAAAAAAGAGTTGATGGCGCTCATCGATAAAAATAGAAATATCGAAGTTGAGAAGGTCGAACGTTATATTAATCTTATAGAGATATATTATATGTTAGATGCAGCGATAGAAGAATTTGGTGTGATGATTACAACAGAAAATGGCTCGCAAAAATTCACCAAACCTAATCCGGCCATCGCAGAGAAAAATAAAATTAATGCTTCGTTAATCGCTCTTGGTAAAGATTTAGGTTTGGATAAACCATTACCGTCACAGACTACAACTAATAGTGGTAGTGATAGTAGAAGTGATTTGACTTAACGTGTTGCGACAAAAATATGTAGATGAATATATTTCGCTTTACCGAGAGGGTAAAATCAAGCTTAATAAAGAGCGAGAACTTTTAATTAAATATTTAGAGCGTGATATTTTGTCACGTGATGACTTGTATTTCAATGACGAAATGATTGAGGACTGCATAAATTTTGGGGAGAAATGGTACTTTCCTCTAAATGCTTATCAGAAGTTCTTAATTGCTTTCGTTTTTTTATTTTTCAAAAAGAATGACCGCGTGTTTTACAGAAAACATTTGTGGATGCTTGGTCGTGGTGGCGGTAAGAATGGATTAATCACGGTTATTTGCAATTTCTTGATTAGCGATTTACATGGTATTAGAGAATATAATATTTCAGTCGTGGCTAATTCTGAAGAACAGGCACAAACATCTGTGGAAGAAGCAGAAAAAACAATCAAACGGAATAGTACTCTACAGAAATATTTCAAAGCAACAGCTACTAGAATAATTTCCAAATTAACAGATAGTGTTTTTAGATTTAGGACATCTAATGGGAATACAAAAGACGGTTTGCGTGATGGTGCAGTCGTATTTGATGAAATACATTATTTTGAAACAAATAAAGATGTTCGTGTACACATTTCT
This sequence comes from Lysinibacillus sp. EB271-A1-10B, assembly GCF_058791335.1. NCBI lineage: Bacteria > Bacillati > Bacillota > Bacilli > Caryophanales > Bacillaceae > Lysinibacillus > Lysinibacillus sp. EB271-A1-10B. Next base: position 134,905 of record NZ_JBYTDL010000007.1, on the reverse strand, counting down.
GGTCTTGGAAAAAAGGCGAATCCACGAGAATTTTATATCGGTACAGATGGCTATATTCGAGATGGTTTTTTAGACAAGCTCAAAGAAAGAGCTATGAATGTATTAAATGGGGAAGCTCGATCTAATGCTTTATTTCCGTTTATCTGTAAGTTGGATGATGAAAAAGAAGTAGATAATTCAGAGCTTTGGGAAAAGGCTAATCCGATGTTGTCTAAACCGCTGAGTGAATATGCACAAGGTCTTCTCGACACAATTTATGAAGAATATGACGACTTAGAAGAAGATCCGTCAAACCGTGAAGAATTTATGACCAAACGCATGAATTGTCCAATAACGGATTTACAAAAATCGGTGGCTACTTGGGATGAAATCATGGCGGCAACTGAAAATGAAATGCCTGAATTAAAGGGGCATGAATGTATAGGTTGTTTAGATTACGCTAGTATTAGAGATTTTGCAGCATGCGGATTATTATTCCGACCAGAAGGTAATTACGTATTTAAAACTCATTCATTTGTCCGTAAAGAGTTTGCGGATATTTTTTATGCTTATTCAAAGAAGCGGAATGAAAAGGATAACAAAAAAATATTAGCTCCTATTCGCGAATGGGAAGAAAAAGGACTGCTTACTGTAGTTGACGAGCCGACAATTGGTATTAAACATATCGTGAATTATTTTGTGGAAGCGCGGAAAATCTATAAAATTAAAAAGATTATCATTGATAATTTTAGAGCTGACTTAGTACGAACGGCATTAGAAGATGCTGGATTTGAAGTAGAAGTTATACGTAATCCGAAGGCAGCAGATGCATTACTTGCGCCTCGAATAGAAACGGCATTTGCAAATAAGCAAATTATTTTTGGGAATAATCCGCTGATGCGCTGGTATACGAATAATGTGCTAGTCATCATCAAAAAGGACGGCAATAAAGAGTATTCAAAGAAAGAGCCAATTCGAAGGAAGACAGACGGATTTGACTGTTTTGTTACAGGTATGTGGAGAGCTGATGAACTACTCGTCACGAAAATTATTACGAAAGAAAATGTTAAACGGGCTATTAAAACTTATAGCTACTAGGAGGTGAAATTAGAAATGTGGCAATGGATTAAACGATTTTTTAAAAAAGGTAAATTAGAGAGTTTGAAAGATTGCTATTATGAGTTATCAGCTGAGTATTATTACAAAAAATTAGCTGTAGAAATATGTGTGAATCTTATCGCTAACGCTTTATCGAGATGTGAAATAAAAACCTATAAAGAAGGAAAATTGTACAGAGGAAACATGTATTATGCTTTAAATGTGCAGCCTAATCAAAATCAAAATGCAACTGCCTTTTTCCATAAAGCTATTCGAAAACTCATTTATGAAGGTGAAAGCTTAATCATCATGGAAAATGACAATTTTTATATAGCTGATAGCTTTAATGTTAAAGAATACGCCTTCTATGAAAACGTATATTCAGGTATCCAAATAGGTGATTTGACGCTTGATAGAAAGTATTCAGAATCCGAAGTTATTCGTTTAAAACTTACAGATACAAAAATATTGTCAGTGATCAATGAATTATACGAATCACATGGGAAAATGATTGAGGCGGCTAAAAGTTATTACAAGTTAAAAAATAATAAGAGAGTATTAATTAAAGGTGATTTTTTAAGACCTCAGGATGACGAAACGCAAGAGGCGATTGATGACATGTTTGAAAATCAATTGAAGAATTGGTTTGATCCAGACAAGAAAAGTGTGGCTTTCCAATTACAAGAGGGTTTTGAAATTGAAGATATGTCTGATTCAAAAACAGGTTTAACAATAGATAGTCGAGATATAAGTAATCTAGTGGATGATATTTTTAATTATGTAGCGATGGCATTTCATGTGCCGCGCGGACTACTTAAAGGCGATTTGGCTGACATCGATAAACAGACTGATAACTTTATTATGTTTGCGCTGAATCCTCCTGCAGAAATGACGGAAGATGAATTCAATCGTAAGGCTTATTCAAAAGATGAATATTTGAAACGAACATATTTGAAAATTGATACATCAAAAATAAAAGTGTCGGACATTACAGAGATAGCAACAGCGTTAGACAAAATGTTTGCAATCGGCTTTACGTTAAATGAAATTTTTGAGGAAATGGGACGTGAAAAAGTGGATGATCCTATTGCTAATATCAGACATATAACAAAAAACTATCAAACAGTAGAACAGGCTTTGAAAGGAGGTGAAGGACAATGAATAATGCTTTATCAAAACTTTTCTTAAATTATCAAAATGAAGCATACATGAAAAAACTAGAAGAAATTGAATATCGCTTCGAAGCAAATCATGATACAGAAAAAAAGGTAACTGAAATAACAATGTATGGTATTTTTGCTTCGTCGTTATGGAGTGATACAATTTCGGCAAAGAAAGTAGCACAAGCGCTTGATGAAGCGGAAGGAAATGACATAATCATTCACCTTAATAGTCCAGGAGGAGATGTAGCGGAAGGTATAGCAATAGCAAATAGGCTGTTACAATATCAAGGGAATGTTACAACATATGTAGATGGTTTTGCATGTTCAGCGGGGTCATTAATACCTCTAGTTTCCGATGATACCATAATGGGTGTAGGTTCAATGGTGATGATACATCCTGTTTCTACATTTGTATATGGGGATGAAGCGATATTATTAAAAGAAGCTAAAGTTTTAGCAAAGATGACGCAAGGAGCAATTGACATTTATATGTTAAAAGCAAAAGTTGAAAGAGAAGAAATAGAAACAATGGTAAAAAACGAAACATGGTTTACAGCACGTGAAGCTCTTGCGATTGGCTTTGCTACAGAATTATCAGAAGTGCAGGTATCTCAACAAAAAGATAATGAAGTTGATTCAGAGCAATATAAAAATAATGTTTTAGCTAGATTTATGAAACATGAGCCGGAGCAGCAACAATCAAATAATTTCTTCAATAAATTCAAGCGCGGTTCAAACGAGTAGCGCTTTTTTATTTTGATAAAAATAGGGAGGTCATTTTAATGACAATTAAAAATTTAGATAATGATCCAAAAAAAATTGATACGGAGGAGCAGATCACTGGATTAAAATTAGCATTTGAAAATGGCGATGCGACAGAAGTAGCGCAACGAATCGTGGAGCAATATTCAAACAATATAGCGCACTACGAAGATTTGATGAATACCACAATTCGTGAGGCAAAGCGCGCGGCTGAAATGCAATGGGACGAATCTGTATTAGTTTCACGAGGCGTTAGAAAATTAACGAATGAGGAACGTACATTTTATAATCAAGCAATCGAAGTAGAAAGCTTTGACGAAGTATTGAAGTTAATGCCACCAACTGTTTACGAACACGTATTTGAAGATTTAGCGCAGGATCATGTTTTACTATCACGCATTAACTTTTCGCCTCTTGGAGCAACGACACAGTGGGTATTACGTAAAGAAGGCGCAACAACAGCATACTGGGGTGATGTTTGCGACGAGATTCAAGAAATGGTTGATAGTGGATTCCGCACAATTGAAGCAAAATCGTATAAATTAAGTGGCTTTTTAGTTGTATGTAAGGCTATGTTTGAACTAGGACCTGAATGGCTTGACCGTTATGTTCGTGCAATTATTGCAGAAGTAGTAGCAACAGAATTGGAGAATGTGATTGTAAACGGAACAGGCAATAAGCAACCTATTGGCATGATGCGTGACATGGATGCACCTGTTGTCGGGGGTATGTATGCACCGAAAAAAGCGGTGGAATTAGTAGCATTTACACCTTTAGAAATAGGGAAGAAAATACTTGCACCTTCCACGCGTGGAGGAAAGCGTGATGCACAAGGTGTTGTCCTAATGATTAATCCATTTGATTACTACGATAAGCTGTTTGCGTATGGTGCAAAACAACGTGATGATGGTGTATGGGTATTTGGGAAATTCCCTGTACCAGAACTAGAAATCATTAAATCGCCTGCAGTGCCATTAAATAAAATGGTAAGTGGTAAACCAAAAGATTATTGGTTAGGAGCGGGAAAAGCAACACTGGAATCATCTGATCATGTCCGGATGATTGAGGATCAGCGTTTATATTTGACTCGACAATTAGTGAATGGTCAGCCATTAGACAATGATGCATTTACTGTATTTGATATTACTGGCGCTGGAATTGATAGTACAACAAGTAATGCTGAAATACTAGATACACCTTAATTAAAAGTAAGAGGAGGATGAATCGCATGATCACAGCAAAAGTAGTAAATACATTTAAAGCGCTTGAACATGATGGCCATATGTATAAAGCAGGTGACACATATCCAGCTGAAGGATTTACAACAAATGAGGAACGTGTGTATTTTTTAACAGGTGTGCATCCTGAGTACAAAAAAATCTATCTTGCAGAAGTTACAATTAACGAGCAGGAAGAACATAAAGAACAAGTGTCAGAGTTTCCAAAGCACACAGGAAGAGGCTATTATGAGCTTTCTAACGGCACTAAAGTAAAAGGTAAAGAGGAAGCTATCGAAGCGGAAAATGCATTGAAAAGCGGTGAATAATGATGAATGAACTGCTTATAGAATTAAAGCATCGATTACGTGTTACATGGGATGATGAAGATGCTGAGTTAGAACGTATCATTAATAGAGCAAAGTCTTACTTCGAGAAATTGACGAGTAAGACTTTTTCTTTTGGATTAGACGCATGGGAAACAGAGCTGTTATTAGAGCGCTGTCGCTATGTTTATAACAATGCCGCTGATGAATTTGAAAAGAATTTTGCAGATGAACTCAAGCGTTTAATACTACATGTCGCTTTAGAGAAGAGGGCTGTAGATGGCGAACAAGAAGATTCGTGATGTTTTAAACGATGGTTATATTCAATATGGCACGAAGGAAACTGGAAGGTCCGCGAAGAGAAAACGAATCGGTGAAAAATTTGTTCCAATGGGTCGGCTTGCTTATCAAGAAATGTCGTGTCGTGATGAAGATTATGAAATGGCAAAAGTATTAAGTGCTGTTTTAAGCTTGAAAATTCGCACGCTCTGTCCTCCTCAATTACGCAAATTTGATAAAAGTAAATTAAAAGTCATTGTAGAAGGTATAGAGTACGATGTCATAAAGGCAGATAGTGACCGTGAAAAGATGTATCTCTATTTTTATTTACAGGAGGTGGGGGCACATGAGCAAAACGAAAATCAAGATGCAGGAACAGATTGATGCTTTACTTACAGCGTTAGACACCTTCGATATTCCTGTTTTTGAGGATGATTTAGCAGAGGATGAGGAAGCACAGTTTGAAAAGAAGAAGTATCATTTCTTTGTCTATGAAACAGGTGACATGAATAAAAATGATGATCGAAAGTCTATTAGTCAAGATGTAGTTATCTATTACTATTCAGAAAACCGTGACGACATTGACGAACGTACTGTTGATATTATTACAGAACTTTCTCAGGTATCTCGTATGTCTTTGAAACGTACACAAAAACAAAGATTAAAAAGAAAAGATACTGATAACTATGTTGATAGAGTTGTATTTCTTTATCAACGCAAAATTGTGACTGGGTGTGTTGAATTATGAGATCACTAGTTGAATTTGATGATTTAACTTCTTTGGAAGAGAAAATTAAGGCGTTACCAGGTCGAGCTGAGAAAGCCATTAACAAGGTTTTACACACGGATGCTATTGAGATTGCTACAAAAGAAATGTCCAATCTTTTACCCGTTTCAAAGGTTGCTAATAAGAGACACGCGAAGGAAAGTAATTGGTCAACAAATGAGGAACATAATTTGGGGTTTGTTGTGAAAACAAAGGGAGGAGCCGCCAATAAAAAAGGTAGTTTTGGTTACTTAGTTTTCCCTGATGAAGGTCGAGGACCATCGAATCCCTGGGCACAGCATTTTAGTGATCGTTCATTACAGAAATCAACGCCTAAAATTTTAGAGAAATTACATGGCGCATTAGAAGAATTAATAGAGGAGGGCTTATAATGGCAAAACAAGTAATTGAGCAATTTGATGCGTGGAATATCAAAAACGCATCGATTCAATTTATGAAAGGAGGCAAACAAGAACCAGGTACAAAATTTGGTTGTGTAGGTACGATTGCATCTGAACCTGAGACAACCGTTTTATCGAAAAAATGTGGTCGTGCAACAATTGCGGAGAAAACCGTTACATTAAAGCTAAATGTAACAGTTAGTGCCCATGTACCTGTACAAGTTTTACGTGACTATTTCGGTTTATCTAATGAGGATTTAAAGCCCGGTATCTATAGTTATGGCTCCAATTCATTAGGTAAAGACTTTGTATTTACAGCTGATGTGGTAGATGAATTTGAGGACCTCACAAAATTAATCGCATTCCCTAAAGCATCTAATGCGGGTGGTTTTACCATCAACATTGATACGTCCCAAGAAGAGTTAGCGATGCTTGAACTAGCATTTAGTGCAGTTGCTGATGCACATGGCCAATTCTACTATGAGGCGATTACAGCTGAGTTAGAAGATCCAGAAATTGCGGAAACTTGGCATACAAACTTCACACGAAAATTAGTTGAAAAAACTTTACCAGATACACCTTAATGAGCGCCGCCTATTGAGCTTTGTAAAAAAGATTGATAACAATTATTTCTTTAGTTAGAAGTGATTTTCAATTAGATATTTATGTTGAATTTGAAAGATTGTGAAGAAATATATTTAAACTAACGGTGCGGGTTTGTTCAAGTTCAATAAAAACTTGAGTAGTTTTTAAACCAATCTAATATTTCTTAAAAGCATACTCTATAAGAAATAGTGGGGTGAAATTATGTCTAAAAAAAAGAAAATTACTACAATAAAACCTAACGGATGTTGTCCTCCGGTTAAATACACAGCGCTTAATAGTCATTGTCCTTCTGTCCCTTCATCTTCATGTCTTTGTGACTGTTGTGTTTCTCCACTTCAGTCCGTCTTACAACAACTTGTTGGGCAAACTGTAATTCTTGGTACTGTTGCAGACGCACCTAATGTACCTCCTCTCCTTTTTTTATTCACTATTGTTGAGGTGAATGATTTTTTAGTTACTGTTACAAATGGAACTACAACCTATGTTGTAAATATTTCTGATGTAACAGGGGTAGGTTTTTTTCCACCAGGACCTACTATCAATTTGTTGCCACCTGTTGATTCTGGATGTGAATGCAATTGTCGCGAACGACCAATTAGACAATTGTTGAATACACTTATTGGTTCAACAGTAAATCTTTTGGCAAGTAATGGGTCTACTGCAGTAGATTTTAATGTGGAACAAACAGGTCTTGGCATTGTGTTAGGTACTCTACCAATAAGTCCTAACCAACCAATCTTTAGATTTGCAATTTCAACTTGCAAAATTGTAGCTGTAGGGCAGACTAATTGAATAAAAAATGATGTTAAAAACAAATATTTAGTGAGTCAGTAGTTATTAATAATTAGTAGTTTTTATTTCAAACCAACACCTCCGAATTGGAGGTGTTTTATTTTTAAATAGATGGAGGAGAATCACATGAAAATTCAAAAGGTCGAGTTAAAAGAGATAGAAGTTGTAGAAGTTGACGGTGAATTTGAAAAGCGATTTGTTAACACAAAAGTACACCCAGCGTTTTTAACGAACGCTGCAGTGAAAAAAGGATACGATACAGGGTTATTAGAATCAAGCTTGTTTGAAGATTTACTGAAAATAAAGGGACTTGAAACACTTATTACTCAATCCGATGAAGAAGCTTCCCTTGAGTTATTGAATGCTTTTGATGAGCAAAAATTAATTGCTGTTATTTATCTAGCTGCAATTGGCGCCAATAAAAATCTTAGATTATCTTTTGATGAATTTTTAGAAAAGTACCATTATTCATTAACAGATACAATCCAACTTTATGCTAATTTGATTGTTGGATTAATGAGTGAATCGAATGAATTTGCTAAAGCTTTACACAAACAAACGAAAAAGTCCAAAAAAAAACAACACCACCAAAGCTAGTCATCAAGCATGTGGAGGATCTCTACACACTCTACGTATTAATAGCAGGCATCGACACAGAAACCTTTTGGCATGGTCCAATAGCAACAGTAGAGCGTATTTATGCGAATAAACTGGCGTTTGATGGGTGGAGTAATAGCCTGATAGGAGAGTGAGTATATGGCTAACAATAACAACGAAGTCAAAATAACCTTCAAGGCATTTAACCAAGAATTTAATAAATCAATGACGGAAATGAACAAAGAAACCACATCATTACGTCAACAGATGAAGCTCCAGCAAGAACAGATGAAACACAATGCTTCTGAGACTGAAAAGTTAGAGGCGAAAATGAGTGGTTTACAACAAATTTATGAAGTGGCAAAGCGTAAAACAGAAGAAACCACAGCAACTTTAGCACGTGCAAAAAATCTATGGGGTGAAAATTCAGAGGAAGCCAAAAAACTAGAGGAACAGCTTAAGCGTAATCAAATTGCTGAACAACAAGCAGCCAATGCCATAACAGGAACAGAACAAGCATTACAACGTGCTAAGCAAGCTCAGGCTGATCAAACGGAGTCTTTACGACAATTACAAAATTTATTTTCAGTCACTGGCCAATCGGTTGGTGATTTTTCTGATTTATTGGGGCGAGATTTAACAAGAGCTATCCAAAATGGTTCTGCCAGTGCAAAACAATTAGATACTGCATTCGATAAAATCGCACGCTCATCATTAAATGCAGGTCGTGATATAACAGAGTTGCGAGCATCCATTCGATCGTTAGACAGCGGTTCTTCTGTTGAACAAGTTCGACAAGATTTAGCTCGATTGGGACAAGAAGCAAATGAAGCCGAACAAGAAGTGAATGGTCTTGCGGATAGTTTAAAGTCTATGGCAGGTGCAGCGACTGCGGCTATTGGAGTAAGCACAGCGGTATCAACAGCATTAGAAAGCTCTAGTTTGGATACATCTATTAAGATTTCCTTTGATGTACCTGAATCATCAAGAGAAACCGTTAGACAGGCTGTGCGAGATGTAGAAGCGTACGGTGTTGATGGAGAAGCCTCACTCGAAGGAGTTCGTAGGCAATGGGCTTTAAATAAAGATGCTACAGATGAGGCTAATCAAGAAGTTGTAAATGGTGCAGCTGTCATTACCCGAGCATATAGTGGGATCGATTTTACTGAACTGATTCAAGAAACGAATGAAGTTGGCAAGGCGCTGGGTATATCCAATATCGAGGCAACCAACTTAATTAGTCGTTTATTGAAAATCGGTTTCCCTCCTGAACAGCTTGATATTATCAGTGAATATGGCGGACAGCTGAAACGAGCGGGCTACAATGCTAAGGAGATTGAAACTATCTTAGCGAGAGCTGCACAAGAAAAAAGCTGGAATATCGACAACCTGCTAGACGGGCTGAAAGAAGGGCGTATTCGCGCTGTTGAAATGGGTAACGGATTGAAAGAATCCATGAAGGATGCCATTCGTGATGTTGTTGGGGATACTCAAAAAATGTCAGATGAACAACTTTCCGCGATGGAAGCTAACTTTTCTAAACAAGAAGGTGCCCTAGCAAAATCGCTAAGTAATCGTGAGAAGTCCATCTCAAAGGGTCATGCTCAACAACAAAAATCTTTAGATAAACTGCTTCAAAGAGAGTATGACGCTGTATCTAAGAGTTATGACCAACAACAGAAAGCACTTGAAAAAAAATTAAGCGCTAATTATGATGCTACGGTTAAAAGCTATGAACAGCAACAAAAAGCATTGGAAAAAAGATTAACTGCTGAAACTGAGACATTAACTAAAAATCAGCAAGAACAGTTACGTCAGTTAGAAAAGGCGCAACAAGAAGAGCTGAAAATTTTTGAGAAAAACTCTCAAGCAAAAATAAAGCTCATAGACAAAGAGTACAAAGAGCGTATGAAGCTCATTGATGAAGAAAAATATAATCAGTTAAAAGCCTTAGACAATAAAATAGATTCATTAAATGCTAAAACCGAAGCTGAAGATAAAGCCATTAAGAAACAAGAGAACGCACAGAAACGTGCTGAACTAAACTTACGTGTAAATAATGCGAAAACGAACGCTGATCGCCAGAATGCAATGCGAGAATTACGCAATTTTGAAGAACAGTTACGTCTTGAAAAAATCAGAGAAGATCGCAAAGAACAAATTGAAGTTTTGAAAGGTCAAAAGGATGCGGTAAAAGAAGCATCGGATTCTAAAAAAGAAGCGCTTAAAACAGAGACTGAGACTCGAAAAGAGCAACTTTCAGAGCAAATTGCAAACGAAAAAGAATCGTTAAAAAGTGGATTTGATGAGCGGAAAAATGCATTAAAAGAAATGCAAGCAGCCGAAAAAGCAGCCTTGCAAGAACGGCATAACGCTCAAAAAGAAGCTTTTCAACAACGCAAACAAGAGGAATTAAAGGTACTTAGTGAATCTAATAAGGCACAGATTGATGCGTTACGAGAAGTGAATCAGGCGAAATTATCGGCACTTCAAGAGGAACATACTAATCGTAAAGAAGCACTTAATGAGAGATTAAGTGATGAAATAGATGCTGTAAGAGAAGCGCACAAAGCTGAATTAGATTCATTTAAAGCTATGAATGCCGAAAAGTTAGCGATAGCGAAAGACCCTCCTGACAGTGCTGCTGTACAAGCCTTATTCTCTCAGTTAGAGGGATGGGGGAAAGCAATTGCCAAAGGTGGCGAAGAAGGTTCAAAGGCATTTTCCGAAATGGCTACATGGTTATCAACAATAGAAGATGCTACTTTACGTGAAACGATTGGCGTTGAAATTTTCGGTAGATGATAAATTGTGCCGAAGTAAAATCGCGGTATTAAGCAAAGAGGGTGAGAATCCTAATTTGAACCGAAGGCTATACAAAGTATAGTCAGGGGCAGAGCATAGAAGGTGAAAAAATATAATCCTTCCAAGAGACCGCGACACTATAAGTGAAAACGTATGCCGAACTTACAGGAAATGAACTGTAAGAAGTAGAGGATAAAAAGCCTTTACGATAACAAAAAATGACAATGTGGGAAGACCAGGGCGATGCAATTGTTAGCGTGCTAGAAGACGTGGCTAATGGACAGATTACTGTTGCTGAAGGCCAAGCGGAAATTAACAAAATGACGGAGCAAGTCAATGCTGATCCAATGACTGAGTTGAGACAAGCTGTATCAGATGTAAAAGAAGCACTTGAACCGTTGCTAGGTGTTATTGCCGATGTAGTATCGAGTATTGCTAGTTTCGCAAAAGAAAACCCAGTGTTAACATCTACCATTGTAGCTATTGTCGGTGCTATTGGCACATTAGTAGGTGCATTTACCGCACTCAGCCCAGCAGTATACACCATAACCACCTTATTTGGTGGTGGAAAGGGTGGTGCTGGCTTTGCTTCGATTTTAGGTAAACTCATTCCTGTCATTGCTAATCTAGCCTCGAAAGTCTTACCAGCTTTAAGACTTGCTTTTGGTGCTTTGACGGGACCAATTGGTATCGCGGTCACAGCGTTAACCATAGCTGTTCCGTTAATTATTGAAAACTGGGATTCTATAGCGGAATTCTTCACTGATTTATGGGATTTTATTGTTGGCGTTTTTAAAAAAGCTGGTGGCGCTATAGTCGACTTCCTGAAGGAAAACTGGAAAACCATCCTTGCTGTCGTTACGGGACCAGTTGGCATATTAGTAAAAACGATTGTCGAAAACTGGGACGCAATAAAACGTAAGACAGTTGAAATTTTTACAGGTGTCTCTAACTTCTTTTCGAATATCTGGTCAAAAATTTCCGATGTTGCTAAGACGGTTGTGGGAAAAATCAAAGGATTCTTTTCATTCAGTGATCTCCTTGGCAAGGTCAAAGAAAAATGGGATTCTATTTATTCGGCCATTAAGACACCAATAAACAAAGCAAAGGATGCCGTAAAAAAAGCAATAGATGCTATAAAGGGCTTCTTTAAATTCGATTTTAATTGGCCAAAGCTCAAGAAGCCTAAATTTAGTATTAAGGGCTCTATCAATCCATTAGATTGGTTTGGTGAAGGGCTTCCTAAAATCGATATTCAATGGCATGCAAAAGGTGGCGTATTTAATAAGCCAACGTTGTTTAATACAGGAAATGCATTGCATGGGGTAGGAGAAGCAGGTCCAGAAGCCATTTTACCTCTAAATGAGCGAGTGTTAGGTGCAATTGGTAAAGCCATATTTGATGCATCTGGTGGAGGACAACAAGAACCGCAAGTAATTCACAATAATTATGAACGCATGTTAGAGGGCGCACAATTTATTATTCGCGAAGAAGCTGATGTTAAGAAAATTACACGTCAAATTTATGAACAGCAGCAACGTGATCGAAGGGGGAAATAGTATGCGTGACATCACATTTAAAGGAATACACTGTTCACGATTTGGGCTTGAGGTTATGGACACCGAGAGGCCCCTTTTTGGTGAATTTAGTGATTCATTTATAAAATTACCGGAGGTTAGTGGCAGTGTAGTGGTAACTGATAATAGTGAAAGTGATATTGAAATTCGCATACAATTCCTACTTACACCGTTGCCTGGTCAAACCTATTATGATGCTTGTCGGGCTTTGCGTGGTTATTTTAAATCATCGCAGAAAGAGCGATTAATTTTTGATGAAGATTCAAAGTGGGCATACATGGCCAAGTTTATTTCTAGTGAAGATTTTGAGCGTATCGTGGATGACGGGTTATTTTGGGCAACGTTCCGTTGTTCACCTGATATGGTGGCTGTATGAGTTACGATATTAAGGTTTTAAATCATAGCAATCTATCGCTTATCGGTACGCTTGAAAATGTTATTAATGCAGAGATTTATGAAGTCATCAATGACCAATACACTTCTGATATACAAATGGCTGAAAATATATTTCCCTCCTTTTTACACTACCCTAATTTAGTGGAAATGGATGGGGATTATTTTATTATTGCTGGGGTAGACAAGCAGCGTGATCGAAGTAAAGCAATTAAGCTGATGCTTGAGCATGTAAGTTATGTATTAAATACTCCATCGGAAGCGCCCTTTGTAGCAGAAGATGAAGAAGAGTTTTATGAGGGTTCACCAAGGAGTATCATTTCGCAATGCTGGGGATTGGACGGATTTAAGATTATTGATTTAGCAGGCGGTTATTATTACTATAGGCCAAGCGCTAAAGGTGGTAGAAGTCGCATTAATGAATTTGCACGCCAAAATGGGTTAGAAGTTGAATATAACAAGTTTGTCATTACGATTCATAACAGACGGGGAGCCAATAAAAGCCTTAAGTTAGAGGTTGGGAAAAACATTCAATCGATTACACAAAAAATTGATTTGGATGAAAATTTTTCGTTTGAATATGCACATGAAGTAGACATTATCGATTTTAGTAAAATGTCTGGCTCTCAACAGCAAGAAATCGCTTCAGCTGAGCTAGGGGATATCGTTCGCATGATTGATACAGATTTAGCCATTGATGCAACGGAACGTATCGTAGGTAAACGCTATAATCCTTTATTTAAAGAAGTACCGAAGTTGGATGTAGGGCAAGTTATACGTGATATTGTGAATGTCATGAATGAAGATAAGGAATATGAAGAGAAAGAAGACCCTACTTTGAATTACTTTTTGCAGAGCTGGCAAATGGGCAAAATCAATTGTATGGCTCTTGATGGAATCGAACTTGGCGAGGAAGAAATCTTACCTGACAATATATCAACCTCTATTGATTATTATATCCAAGGTGAACTAAAAGGTATGTCTTTAAAGGTTAAGCCCCAATACAGTAAGTACCACGTGTACATTAGTGAATGGTATGAGGACAATCAATATGAAGAATACAAACTTGAGAAAATAGCTGACGTCATGAGTAACTGGACATTTCCAAAACCTAAAATGCAAGCAATCAGTATTACCATAAGTGAAGTGCCTCTCGAACAACTTAATCCAGAGATTCACAAAGTAAGAGATTATGCAGTGAAATTCAATAAAGTTTATATTGCCCCGTTACGTGAATTTAAAATTGGTAAGAACAACATGTTAGGCAACAGTAGCTTGTTAATTGACACAGAAGGGGAAAATATAGAGCTTGATGATTTTTCCGTCAAGTTAAACTATCACCTGATGCAAGAGTACGGAGGTATTAAATTATCATTAAGACCTGAATTTAGTAATTATAAAATAAATATTGTGACGTTCGGCTCCGATGGTGTTCCATTTGTGTACGATTACGAAACGATAAGGGATCAGTTGCTCAATTGGAAACTACCGCGTGATGGTGCAGAATACTTATTAATTACTGTTTCAGAAGTTTCAAATTCACAATTTGATCCAACTGTTCATAAGAATGTGATGTATGGAGTTGCTTTCGAAAAGATACCATTTGAACCTCTTTACGAGTTACGTATTGGAGAAGTTAATTGTTTACAATTAAATGGTGTGTTAGTACCTGCTAGTCCTTCATTAAATGCTATTCAAGCAGAAATATTTTATAAAGCATTACTCGAACACAATGGATTACGCTTGAAGTTATTAAGAAAATATCGTTCTTATTACGTTAGTATACGTACTTACAGCAGCAAAGGTATAAGAACTGTCAGATCATACGAGGGTATAAAGGACTGGACTTTCCCACGCAAAAATGTGATGTACATTGTTATTAGCATTCTTGAAAAACCACCATCAGAATTTGACTCATCAAAGCACAGGCAAGCTTGGTATGCTTTTAGATTTACAGCACAAAATGATGAGGTTGTTGACCCTGGTTTACTTGGACCAACGTATTATTTAGAGTCAGAAACTGTATCAGCAGGTAGTGACGGAGCTGAATTTCTTTTTACAACTTCCTATGATGAAGTAATTAGTGTGACTACGGGGATTGGCAAGGTAGAGCAAGCAGAGCCGATAGCAGCACTATGGGAATTAATTAAAGATGCAGAAGATAAATATATAGGCGTTAAAATTAATTTGCTAGGCTTGGAAAGCGGAAATGTAGATATAAGTGTACAAGCCATGTGTCAAGAGGGAACTGAAGAAGAGGAAGAAGGAGAGGGGGATGATGTTTAGTGGTGGAACTGGTACAAAAGATGACCCATTTTTAATTAAAACTGTCCAAGACCTTATCAATGTGAGGAATAAGAATAATGAAAACCCTAAGTATTATTATAAACAAGTGGCGGATATCAATTTATCAGGTGTTGAATGGTTACCAATAGGTGATAATCAAGGTAAAGCGTTTTGTGGTACCTATAATGGTGGCGGATATACGATAAGTAATTTAACAATCACTGAAGATATTGAGGGTCCAGCTTTTATCAGCTCAGCAGTAGAAGCAACACTTTTAAATATCACGATTGATAATGCGTATATTACTAACACGTTATATACCTGGATAGCTATTTTAGTATCATCAACAAACGATTGTACAATTACCAATTGCCATGTAACAGGCAAAATGGAATCCACAAATGCAAACAGTAATATAGGCGGTCTAGTAAGTACAGCTGGTACAGGGACAATAATAAATAGGTGTTCTGCTAATGTAGATATAACAGCAGGACATGCTGGAGGATTTGTCTGCTATTCCAATGCTGTTATAAAAGATTGTTATGTTACAGGTAAAATTGGTGGCGTACAAGACAAAGATAAGCCAGATGATATGTATATAAAGGCTGGTACATTTGCTTACGTTTTATATAGTGGTAATGTTGAGAATTGTTATACAAGTGTAGAGATTTATAACTATTCGTCACGCAGTAGGAAACAGTTGTATGTTTTTGCAGAGAATTATGGTGCTGAAATAATTTCCTGTTATTGTGATGTATCGTTAGGTGTTACTATGCGGGGGTGGTCTAGCGATTTGAATTATATTGAAGAAATGTTTATAAGAGGTACAGATAATAAATTATATGTAAATTACACATCACAATACAATAAAGATCGTGATTATTGGGAGCCTGAATGGAATAGTACAGGTCCTCCTTCGTGGTGGCCAAAACCTTATTATAGGGCACAACCTATAACAGGTGAAGTATGGTCAAATTTCTGGAAGCAAGTAACAGAAATTTACACCGAAGCACGTACAACTACAGAAATGCAAACACAATCAACATTCGATGGATGGGATTTTGATATGGTATGGACAATAGACGAAGGTAGAGACTATCCTCGGTTTAAATTAAAGATTACACAAATAAAATGCAAACGGATGCCATTAACAAACTATAGAAGGTGATAAAATGACAAAATTTAATCAAGTAAAGTTAATCCGTGATGCATCTGGAAGCCCTATACCTAGTCAGTATTGGGATGATGTAAAGCAAACTTTTATAATACCAGGTGGTGAAGGTGTTGATTTTACAAAAAAGAAGCTGATTCGTGATGCAGTTGGCGCAGTCATACCTCAATATTGGGATGGTGAAAAGGGTGGATTTGCAGCTATTACATCGGGAAATCGACAGTCTAAAGAAACCATTAACCAGGGAAGATTAATGACAGATTTCTCAAGGTGGCAATTGTGGTATGGAGTAGTTTCACAAGATACAGAACATGTTAAAGTCGGACAGTCGTCTGTCAAAGTAACTACAAATGATGCTAATACTACATCAGCGAGTAGACTAAGATCAGTACAATTTAACTTATCAAAAACCAAAACAATGATGATACGTTTCTACGTAGAAGATGTGAACAAGCTTTCTAATATTGAATTGAGATTCTCTTCAGTTGATAATATGGCAAGTTTTCTATCTTGGAAAACGACAAAATGGAAAGTGATTAGTGGATGGAATGAGGTCATGATACCTCTTTCTAAATTGAATGTTGTGGGTAATGAAAGTCTTAATAATACGATTACAACATTACAAATAAGTGTTACAGGCGATCATACATTTGTTGTATTTGATGGAATCTACACCAACAGGAAATCAAAAGGAAATGTATTGCTTCACTTTGATGATGGTTTTATTTCTCAATATACGAACGCTTTTCCCCTCATGTTGGCTAGGGGATTCGTTGGATCAGTCGGTGTCATTAGCGGCTCAGTAGGTACAACGGGATATATGAATTTAGCACAATTAAAAGAGTTATATAATTATGGGTGGGATTTGTTTAATCACACTGTTACACATCAAGATTTATCAACATTGTCAATAAATCGTATTCAGGCAGAATTGGACGTTTGTAGGGAATGGTTAATTTTCAATGGATTTTCCAGAACTGCTGATTTTGTAGCGTATCCTTATGGCGGTTATAATAATGACGTTTTAGAGGTCATGAAAAACTATAAATTAGGAAGGTCAATAAGAGAAGAATATGAGATTCTTCCACCAATTCAACCACATCTGCTTAAAACGGTCATTTTATATAACAATGTAGAAGAAATCACATTTAGAAATGCGATTGATTATGTAATAGAAACAGGAGCAACGGTGATTTTCCTACTTCACAAAGTAGAGGATGTAAATACAGATGAAATGAATTATCCAATAGAAAAGTTTAAAAACATGCTTGATTATCTTTATTCAAAGCAGGAAGAACTAAATGTACTGTCATGGAGTGAGTATGCAAATATGTTTTAAGGGAAACGCGAGCGGAGCTTAGCGTTATTTTTATTGTTTAAAATCCCAAATGCTTGGGGTTTTACATGAAATAAAAAAAGATGCGTGCATAATAGCACGCATCTTACTTCACAAATAAGAACGAGTGTTCCTGTCTGGTGTTTATTATTACATATCGGGAGGAAAAAAGAAATGAAAATTTGCGAAAACACCATCTATAACATGGATTGCCTGGAAGGTATGATATATATACCTGACAATTCGGTTGATATGATCCTGTGCGACTTGCCTTATGGAACTACAAATTGCAAGTGGGATTCCATCATTCCGTTTGAGCTTTTATGGGAGCAGTACGAGAGAATTATTAAAGACAACGGAGCAATTGTATTAACCGCAAGCCAGCCATTTACCAGTAAATTAATTATGTCCAATCCTAAATTGTTTAGATATGAGTGGATTTGGAAGAAAGGTAATCATGTAACAGGGTTCCCAAATGCTAATAGAATGCCAATGAAGAATCATGAAAATGTATGTGTTTTTTATAAAAGGCTACCGACCTACAATCCACAAGGTGTTGAATATGTTAAACCTAAAGTTGTTATTAAGAATTCGCCTAGAATGCAAGTGCTAGGGAAAAATAATGACACACTAAAAAAGCCTCATGTTGTAAAAAAGAAAAATTATCCTAAGTCGGTTGTTGATTTCCCGCGTGATAGTGGTACTTTTCATCCAACTCAAAAGCCTCTTTCATTGTTTGAGTATCTTATTAAAACTTACACTAACGAAGGCGATACAGTACTAGACAATTGCATGGGTGGTTTTACAACAGCTGTAGCTTGTGACAACACAGGACGTAACTGGATCGGTTTCGAATTAGAACCGGAATACTGCGAAAAAGGAAAACAACGCATTAATGAAAATCGACAAAAGTTAGGATTACAACCAGTTGAAATTGTTAATAAGTCATAACATTTGGAAGGTGTTCTATGGAAAACGTTCAAAGATTAATAGCTAGTTTTGTAGGTGCTATTTTTGTACCAGTATTTGAATTTTTGTATGGAGAGGGCGAAGTCGTGATGTATACGATGACCGCACTCTTTTTCTTTTTAGTAATGGATTGGATTAGTGGAGTTCGTGCAAGTAAGAAAGATAAAAGTTACGGGTCATCGTATGGTATCGATGGTTTATTCCGTAGCTTCTTTTTATTGCTTCTACCTGCTGGTGGACATTTGTTAGATATGATTTTCGGTGCGCCTGGGGTTGTATTTGGTTTATTAGCAGCTGGTTTGTTGTATCACATTATTCAATCGATGACTGCTAACGCTATTCGTGCAGGTTGGGGACAATGGTTCCCAGACTGGCTACTTACAAAGCTTACAGAGTGGGTACGTAGCGAAATTGAAGCGAAGCTTGCACGTGCTGAAGAACGAAAAATGAAGAAAGAGGGAGAAGCGTAATGAGTACAAGTGTAACTACTACATGTCGAAATCTTGCTGAACTATTAACAGCTGCACAAACAGCATGCCGATTGTTGTTTCAAGAGTGTTTTAAAGCTGGTATTAAAAATATCTTCATCACGGAAACGTATCGCTCTCAGGAACGACAAAAATACCTATATGCACAAGGACGAACACGACCAGGGCAAATCGTTACTTGGACGCTTTCAAGTAATCACAGTAGTCGTTTAGCATGGGACGTTGCAGTTGGTCCTCCACAAACGTTATATGATGTGACAACGCTCAATCGAATCGGCGCTATCGCACGTAAGCTAGGTATTACATGGGGTGGTGATTGGGTAGGGAACATTGACCGACCTCACTTTGAAGTTAAGCCAAGTTGGGTTATTCCTAAAGGTTACAAGCTTGAAGGACAAGTAATCGTACCAAGCAACAGCAAAATGAAAGTTCAATTAATTGTGGAAGACAAAAAGGAGGAAATCAAAATGACAAAATGGAATCCGGGTTCACCTGCTATGAAAACAGAAGCAGAGAACTATATCACTCAGGCTATTAAGGATGGTATTATTCAGGCTTCACATTTGAAGGATTTACAAAATGGTAACATTACTACAGACCGTTTATTAGGATTGCATATGACGATTCAACAGCGTAGAAATAATAAAAAATAGTCAAAATTAGTACAGTACCTGTTGAATTTAATCAAATACTGAAGCCCAGGAACTCATCATAGATGGTGAGTACCTGGGCTTTTTGTATTTATTCATCATACGGTCTATATTTTGTATGAAGCTCCTTAGCTGCTTCTTTTCGGCTTTCTATATCTTCTTTCAAGAATAATTTATCTCGACTTAATTCCTTTATTGGAACTAACTTACCACGCTTTACAAGTGAGTTTAATGCTTGGCGAGATATTTGTAATTCGTCCAATACCTCTGACGAAGTTAAGATCTCAGATTGAACCATTTTAATAAATTCCTCTTTATTAGCTACTTTGTATTTTGTCACAATGTATCAACCCTTTTTCTTTTTAATATAAACAATGATGTTTATGATTACTAACACTAAACAAATCGAATATAAGATAATCATTGAGTAGTCATAGAACTTTGGTTCTTTCCAGTTGACCAAATAAGTTAATGTGTAAATTGCAAAGGCGAGTGCAACAACATAAGCAACGTTAATATAATTTTTCATAATCAAATAGATGTGATAAGATTTAAGAAGAGAGGGGAATTTCTTCCCCTTCTTGCTATTTGCGACTTTACTTCTTCTTACGTTTGGTAGACGGTTGGGAGGAAGAAGGTCGCTTTTTGTTTTTCATATCTTTTCGCATGTCATAGATGTTTTTTACTGAACTTGTCAGTAAGTTTATCACCGTAGCAACTGCGACTAGATAAGTTAAAACCTTATCATAATCCACTTTAATTCCCCTCCTTTCTATACTTTTATTATACTATATCTATTAACACGAGTCAATAGATATTATAGATTTATTTTACTGTTTTGCCAAAAATAATCAATAAAAAAACCACTCGTATGAGTGGCTATTTTTTATAGGCAGGGTGTAATGCATAAGTACTTACAACTAGTTTTAATTGATCGTTATAAAAATTATCAAAATTAATTTTATCAATTTCAGATTTATCTATACTAACTGTCAAAGCATTATCGGCTGAGGTATTGCCATATTTGTCAATGAACATAGCTTGTGCATTAATTGTAACGGTATTGAGATTTTCAATTCCTTTAACGCTTTCCAATACATCTATAATATCTGATTCTAAAGAAGAAGAATTATTACTTGATTCGTCTGCAATGAAGCTAATCGTTACATTATTGTCGTTTGAGGTTACATTTACAGCTCTTGATTTACTCATATTGTTCTTTTCACCTAAAACACTTAATACTGCATTTTCGATACGTTCCTCAATAGGTAGTGAAGTGTCTAATGATTTTTTTGCAGCTCCTTTTTTATCACCTTTGTTATTTGCGTCTATTGATGCAGCGATTATTAAAACGATAACTATTAATATTATTAAGCCGAAACAACCTATTCCACACCCTTTTTTTACCTTATACTCCATATGTATCACTCCTTTACATTTATACTAAATGTTTACAAGTTTAAAAGTACATAATAAAAAACAGACAACTGTGTTAGTTATCTGTTTTCTCGTTATCTTTAGCCTTTTCAATTACTTCCTCAAAGGCAACCTTAATTTCCTCAATAGTAAAACCAGTGTTAAGTAATTCTTGGATTGTTTGTTCTATCCTATTCATTTAATTTTCTCCGTTATATTTTAGTACCATCGTCCATTACGAAATATGCCTCAAACTTCATATCTAACAATTCAGCAATTTTACGTAGTTCTTCTTCATTAAAATTATTCCTTTTCAATTTTTTTGATAAGTTTGGTTGAGATACTTCCAACTTTTCAGCAAGTTGTGTCAATGTCATGCCTCTTTTAATTAGTGCAATACGAATTTTCTCACTCATCTCATTCATTGTTTCTCCTCCTCTTGGTTATATTCATGATTCAATTATATATGAAATGATACATATTTGAAATAAATATATCCAAAAAAGTTATAATAAACACTTGCGATCATAACTTTTTGGATATATATTTAATTAAACAAGGAAAAAATATAACTAAATTAATATGAAAGGTGGAATTGTGATGAGTGATGTTATGTACAAACTGCACACAAAAAAATATTGGGTAGGGGCATTAAGTTTAAATATTGATTTAGAACGAGAATATGCACATAAAGCGGAACAGTTAAAGCCATCAGCTATTGTAGCTTTTCGAAAGTATGGAGCAGGATATATAACTTTAGAAGAATTCAGGGAGTTGATTTTTGAATATGGCTTCTATCAAAGAAGAGCGAATGAAGCTAACAAAATAATTATTGAGTGCCGTAAAGCACTTGATTGGTTTGATTCTCAAACAATTTGAAAACTGAACAGGGGGCATCACAGCTGGTGCTCTCGATTGAGTTTTTAAATAACTAAGAAGGTAGGTGAACAAATATGAGTGATTTTTTACTCGAACAACTTCAGTTTGAAACAAAACGAGCAGAAAAGTATTGGGAGAAATCACTGGTATTAAGTGAAGCAATAGGGCATTTAGAAGCCTATGCAGAGAGCGAGTATGATGTAGTTTCAGATGATGTTAAAGCATTTGCTATTAAACTATTGAAACGAATTGAAGATGGATTAGCAGTTGTAGAAGAAAAGTTTAGGTAATTAGGAAAGTGAAATGAAAGCGAGGTGAAAATGATGGCATTTGAATATTTAGCACAATATACAACATTCGATTCAATAGCCGATATGGATTCGGCTGTTGAAAACCACATATCGACACACTACTACGATTTGACTGAATCAGAACGAGCCATCGTTTTCAAACTTGCTTCTCATTCATTAGAGTATCCAGGAGTATGTCACTTAAAAGCTGCCACAATTGCTGAGGCATTGGAAATCAGTACAAAGACTGTTTATCGTAGCGTTAAGAAATTGGTTGAGTTAGGCATCATTGAAAAGGTAGCATCTACTAA
Source organism: Lysinibacillus sp. EB271-A1-10B (assembly GCF_058791335.1). Classification (NCBI taxonomy): domain Bacteria; kingdom Bacillati; phylum Bacillota; class Bacilli; order Caryophanales; family Bacillaceae; genus Lysinibacillus; species Lysinibacillus sp. EB271-A1-10B. The sequence continues at coordinate 112,348 of NZ_JBYTDL010000007.1, read as the reverse complement.
ATTGAACGGCATTAAAGGGGCAAGTATTTATTGTGTTTTACCTTATGTCCTATCGAGCGTGTCCCAACGAGAGACAGCGCAAGACATTAGTGATGACGCGGTTTCGGAGACTTTTTCAGAAAACCAACCATCTAATTCTTTTAGTCTTTTAAAAACAAGCAATTTAAAAGATATATATAATAACGCTCACGCTGAAAAAGAAGCTCATAAGGAATACATGAACGAGTACCAGGTAATGCTATTCGATTTCATGCACTCGTTGCCTATACGTGACGATTTAAAAGATCAACTGCATAAGTGCATACTGGCTACAAAATTGAACGATATACGTGATTTTGTGAACGCTAAAGACGTTTTAGTTAACATTATCCGTGATATTGCGAACGGTACATTAACAATTGCAAGTACATTAAGAGCCGTATTCGTAGGGGCATATAACAAGGCTGTAGAGCGATTAAGTAATAAATCAGATAAACCATCACATATAGAAGAAACACCAAATATAGAACGTACTGTGCCTTTCTATAACTGGTTAGAAGAACGTGATGATCGTACACAAATAAATAGCAAACCAAACTTAGAAAATTGGCTGGAATGGTAGAGAGGGGAATATAAAATGTTTGAAAATGTTAATAATCCTTTTCTGAAGAATCAATGTATAGATTTTAGTTTCAATGAAGAGTTAGCAAAATTATTTGAAGTGATTTCAGAACAAAAATATTGCAGCCATACACCTTTAGTTTTTACTAGTGATTTTAGTAACAACGAATATCAACGTATCTTAATTGAAATTAAAGCTCATTGTAACTTATATAGTCGATATAAGGATGTCGCTGCATTCGTGTATTGGAAAAATGAAGTAATCAATTGTGCGTATGGTGTAGGAGAAAAGGAAGCATATATTTCTGCTATAAAATTAATAGAAAGAAATGCTAGTGAGATAAATATTAAATTTGGTTTGAAATATAAATATGAACAATTAACTTTATTTTAATGGGGGAATAGAAGATGGCTCATTTTGAATACATGGAACAACAAGAGCAATTGCATTGGATGTATGAGGGGGATATATTATGATAAAACGCATCTATAAAATCGTTGATAATTTTTTCTTTATGCCACAAGGATATGAGGAAGAAGAAGGTCTTAGGGAATGGTATTTAAAGTATTTTATTTCAACAATGGTTTTACTTATTTTCTTGTTAATAACATTTGGTTTTCAGTACAAATAAAAGTACAAAAAAAGTACAAAATATGTTTTACAATATTACTTTTCATCGTAATTTTATTCACAAGAAAATGAATAAAACCTTGATATATAACGGTTTATCGTAACTATGTAAATAAGGTTTAACGGTGTGTAGTGACTCCCGCCGTCTCCATACATAGTTATCATATGAATACATATGATGCTCAAAACCCTTGATATCAAGGGTTTTTTATTTTGCCCAAAGTTTATCAGGTGCATTTAGGTCGATTAATCCGTAGTCAAAACCGTAGTCAAAACCGTAGTCAAAAACGTAGTCAAATCCTTAGCTTATTTCTGTAGATATTGTATATACTTTTCTGCAGCTCGTGATTTTGCTTCTGCTGTAACGTGCGCATAGATTTTTAAAGTTATTTCTAAATCCATATGTCCAAGCCGTTCCATTACTTCTCTAGGTGTAACACCCGCTTCTAAAAGTAGTGTACAGTGAGTGTGACGTAAACCGTGAGTCGTAATTTGTCTAAGATTATGTCGGCGCTGTATACTTTTAATCCATTGATTTGTTTTGGAAGGGTATACGTATGCATTAAGCGTATTGCTGAAAACTAACTGATTTGTATCATTAAGAGCTTTTAAATTTTGTTCTTTTAATAAAATTCGTTGCTCCTTTTTCCACTGTTCTAAAAAAGAAAGGGTATCTTTATCAATAAGAACCGCCCTGGGTTTCCCATTCTTGGTTTCTTTTATATACAAACCGTTTGTAGGGCAATAAGAAAGAGCTTTATTTATACGAATACAGCTGTTTTCAAAATCGATATCTTTCCATTTCAAAGCAAATGCCTCACCTTTTCGCATTCCTGTATGTGCTAACGTATTAAAGAATGTAAATTTCATAATAGGCTCTTTTTTTAGCGCTTCTAAGAAATTAGTCAACTCTTCTGCTGAGTAATAATTGCCTTCTAAAAATTCTTCCTCTACATTTTCATTTATTTTCTTCAATGGTTTTGGTCGATCAATATATTCCATTGGATTTTTTTCAATGTAATCACGTTTTTTTGCATATTCCAGAACTAATGAAGTGTAATTTAATACGTCCTTAAATTTTTTAAGTTTTTTAGGTAGAGTATTAGCGAATTTTTGACAAAAATCTACTGTTATAAAGCGGATCTTCAAAGATCTAAATGTAGGTAAGATGTGATTTTTAAAAATACTTTTAGTTTTTCCTAAGGTACTTAATTGGACAGTATTTTGGTATTGCATTAACCAATCTTCATAGATTTCTTCAAAAAATTTGTCCTCTATCTTCTTTGGAGCAAAGTCAATCTCCCCGTTAGCAATTTGATATTGCAAACGTTTTAGCTCAATTTCAGCTTCCTTTGCAGTTTTAAAACCGCGCTTTGTTGTTCTTTTTTCATTTCCCGTTAATGAATCAGTACCAAGGTAGATTTGAAACTGATAGCGTATAGTGCCATTTTTTAATTTATAACTTTTAATCTCAGTCATATTTTCCTCCGTTAATGCTGTTGGGGCATATGGGAGATGTGAGTAATTATATTAGATACTCAATTAGTATTTCAATAAGAAAAGAAAAAACAGCCTTCGGGTTATTTTCGAAGGCTGTTTAGAGCTATGCAGCGAGATGTTTGTTTTTGTATTCAGCGAATTTTTTAACTGCTTCTTCCTTAGATTCAGTTGTAACCCAATCGTAGACATTCATAGTAGTATGAACATTGATATGTCCAAGTCTATTCATAACATCACGAATCTTCATCCCTGATTCAAAGCAATGAGAACAATGAGAATGACGAAGACCGTGAGTCGTAATTAGTTTTAACCCAAATGTAGATTGGATTTTCTTAATCCAATCATTAGATCTAGACGGATTAATATGTTTATTAAATTTATTCATAAATACTAATTGAGTTCGGTTAAACTGCTTTTGTCCGCGTTTGACTAGAATAGCCTTTTGTTCCTGGTGCCATTCCTTTAAAATTTCGGCGGTCTCATCATCGATAATAATATAACGAGACTTTCTATTTTTGGGTTTTTTAACATATAATTTCTCCTCTGAGGAATAAGAAAGTGCTTTAGTAATATAAATTTTATTTTCTTCAAAATTTATATCGCTCCATTGTAATGCATAGGCCTCACCTTTCCGCATTCCCGTAAAGCTAAGCAGATAAAAAAATGTAAACTTCATTTCAGAGTTTGCTACTTTTATATCTCTTGCGCATTTTAAAAACTTATGAAGTTCGTTTATTGTATAAAAATTACCCTTAAAACAGTCCTCCTCTCCTTGGACTATTTCCTTTTTGTATTTTGGCTTGAGTACGAATTTCATTGGATTTTTACTAAGCGCATTTCTACCAACGGCAAATTCAAAGATATTTTTAGCATATGATTTTGTCTCATCGAGACTAGGAAATTCAGAAAGCAACTGATTGAAGAATATTTGACAGGTATCCACATCAATCGATTTAATGGCCTTGTTCCCGAAATAAGGGAGTAAATGATTTTTAACGAGACCCTTAGTTTTTCGAAATGTACTTGATTCAACTGTATTTCTATATTCTTGTAACCAAAGATTAGCGAAATGTTCAAATGACTGACTGTTAATTCCCCTATTGGATACTGATTTCAAAACATCCTTTGTTAGTGTGCCATTTCTTTTATGTTTATTTAAAAAAATTATAGCCTCCATTGCTTCGTCTTCTGTCTTAAAACCTCTAAAAGTTGTATGTTTTAAATCTATAAGTCCTGCATAATAACGAAACCAATAATTGATTTCCCCATTTTTTTTGAAAGTACATTTTATTTTTATCATTTTGATACTCCTATTCGTGCTGTTTTAATTATTTGAAGAGATTATATTTCCTCTTTTACTAAAAAACCAAGATTCAAGGAGTGTTTTTTATTTGAAACACAAAAAAGTTATTTTAATTAGAAGATATGAGTTTAAAAGAGAGGATAATTGGATAAAAATCTTCTTCGTATATTATGAGATGGCTGCTGCAGAGAAAAAGGCAATTAGGACCGTAATGAAAGTTACGTCTTACTTTATAGCCTTTGTTTTCTGATCTTCCAATAATCCTCTATCAGTAAACCCCTTAGTGATATAAAATTTCTCGAGTAGTTATGATTTCTGGTGATAATTTGCGGAATTTGAAGATTCAGGTACAGTTCTTCCTGCGGGAAAATGACAACAGGTTGTGAACTTACTATGGAGCTCTGGCAAATAGAGAAGGATTACTTCAAAAACATAGAAGACGGTCACCCTGATAAATCGGAAAAAGACAAACATAAAAAGACTAAGATATATTTATAGAACTGCAATTAACGATATAATCAATAGCGCAAAAGAAGAAGAATTTGTTTGATTCTGCTACAATCCTATGTTATATTCTAAACAGAAGAGATGGTGGAGGGAGGATTAGTTAACTAATCCGCTGGTACCGATACGCTCTTTCAGAGACCCTGTGGGTGGTCGGGTACGACGTTCAGCTATTCTCGAAGATATAAGCCTTTGGGCTTTTTTTTTTCAAATTATGTAATTTATCATACATCAATAAAAGAGCAGCGAGCATTTCCTAATGGTTATGCTCGCTTTTTTTTATGGCCAAATAATCTTAATCAGCCTTTAATTTTTTTGTTTTGTTGATAAGAATATGATTCAATAATAAAAGAGGTAAATGTCATTGCAGAATTTACAGCCAATCGAGCGTGGTGTTCAGTAGGTTTATATTCTCTTGCGTGTGAATCACTTGCTTTGGTTCTGAGTTTACCAATTCCTAAAACAATGCTATTTAATCCTTGGAGAATTTGTTTTAGGGATTCATTCAAACCATCTTGTCCTGGATCAAAATTAATTAATTTCTTAATTCGATTGTATAGAGCAGACATCTCTCCACCATTTTTTTCACGTTGACCAGTTAAACGTTCTTCAATTTCTAGTAACACTTCTTCAACTAAAGCTCGTGCATTTGTAATGGCACCATCAAAATCTTTTTCAAATAACTTCTTTTCACATTTATCTATTTGTTCTTTCAAAAACTCAGTAGATAGGATTTCTAATTGTTTTTCTTTTACAATAACCTTCGATGATATTAGACCATCTAAAGAAAACTTATTGCCGTTACGAATAATCTTGATGTCGTCTAGTTCAAGATACGAATTCCAATACTCGATAATTTCATCAACGTCAAATTGCGATTGAACTTCAAGGTAATGCTCAGCACTTAAACTGTAATTAATAAACTCTAGAAGCCTGTCTTGATTAATAATTTCTTTTATTTTTGCTTCAGCAAACACCCATCTTGTGGGAAATCCAGGTCCATATGTATCATCAAATCCAAGGTCATTAAAAAAATCAACAAGCTTAGGGCCCGAACGATAAATGGATTTTTCATTATCTCCTGCAATAGTCTCTGCCATAATTTTTATTGTTTTATTTTTAATTTTCAATCTTCCTTTCTTGATATTTACATATATAACCTATTGATTTATATTCGAAATTTTATTATCACTGATACTCTTCCACTATCCTGCACCGTTAGTTGAATAGCAATAGTTTTTTCGAAAATAGCATTGCTCAAATACCCTAGCTGTCGGGATAGTGATCTACGATTGGTCGCTGAATATATGAATTGAATCCCCCCTCTAAATAGACTTCTATAGGGGGAGCTGCTACGGCTTCTGGATTTGGATACATTTTTGTTTAAGTTTTATCGAAAACTCGCGTCTTTGAGCAAAATAGAGAAAATGTATTACGCTAACTAAAAGAATATAAAGGGAATGCGGAAAATTTCGGGAATACATACAGTAGTTATGTAGAAGCACTGAAAGGTAATTAAACGGTATCCAAACTACAAAGAACCTGATCAGAAGCCGTTTGCGAGGCTTCGATGGGTTCTTATGTTACAGATGCTAAAAAACCCTCTGAGAAGCTTTTTTAGCATCTCGAAGGGTTAATTTCCTATTCTTATATTCAACTGTCTCTCGAAGAGTACCAGTCCGGCAGCTAAGCTAATTAGTGCATTCGAAAAAACTACAGAGGCAAGAGAAAGCATTGTCGGTAATTCTTTTAGCTTCGTCAATAAATTAGTTTCCATAGACATCTCCCCATTCCAATCTTGTATCACAAGACCAAAAAATCCAAATACATATGCAACCATTAGACCTACTGCTACGAGCAGGAATCGAACCCACATACGGGAGAATAGTTCAATATAAGAATACCTAATTATACCAAGTTTTATGCTCTATATCAACAAAGAACCTGTCAGAAGCCATTTTCGAGGCTCTGAGGGGGTTCTCTTTTTTGCACAACTATTTTATAACTGTTAAAACTGTACTCCCCGTCGCACAGCTCGATTTTTGAAACGTTTTCTTGTGCTTGAACGTCCAAGCTTTTTACTACGGCAAAATGACAACAAGTTGTGCTTTACTACTACGGCAAAATGACAACAAGTTGTGCTTTACTACTACGGCAAAATGACAACAAGTTGTGCTTTACTACTACGGTAAAATGACAACAAGTTGTGCTTTACTACGGCAAAATGACAACAAGTTGTGCTTCACTACTACGGCAAAATGACAACAAGTTGTGCTTCACTACTACGGCAAAATGACAACAAGTTAGGCTTTGCTACGGCAAAATGACAACAGGTTGCGAACGTTTTATTTTTGCTAATACAAAGAAATGGTAAGAATTGGGAACAATAAGTTACAGTAATATGAAGAAGCCTAGGTTTGGGGAACAAAAGTGAAAGTCCATACTGTTCACTACGGCAAAATGACAACAGGTTGCGAGCGTTTTATTTTTGCTAATACAAAGAAACGGTAAGAATTAGGAACAATAAGTTACAGTAGTATGAAGAAGCCTGATTTTATATCAAAATCTGTATCTCCAGGTTTTCTTGTTGAAATCAAGTCTCTAAATTCTTTCACTTAAAACTTACCTCCTTTTCTTGTGTCATCTACATATTCCATCTACATAACTAAACCTACGTAACAATCCGTATCTTGAACTAACTGTATCGTTAGTTCAAGAAAGAAAAAAGAGCTGCTTATGTAACTCAATGATTTTTGATCAATGCCCAGTTAAAGAAGCACACAAAATTAAGATTCTATTTTTTTATCATTTTGAAATTAGTTAATTTAACACTCTCTCGTTTAACAGTTTTTGAACAAATAGTATTGTAATCTCTATGTTCAAAAAATTGCTTAGCTGTAATACTTGCATCTGTATCGATTTTAAATAGGTTTAATTTTTCCGCTTCGTCTTCTAGCTTATCAACTAAAGCCGTAGCTATACCTTGACCTTGACCTTGATAATCTTTATGAATATACAGTCTATTTAGGTGCCCGCTATGCGTCATATCACTAAAGCCTACTACTTTATCATTAATTTTGCGACAAAAGATATGTTCTGACCTAATAAAATCTTCCAAGCATCTATCTTTGATTTTTTTTCTTCCTTTGGTGCCCAAGCATCTAATTCTGTTTGTGAATAATCTTTTAATTAACTGAATGAACTGTTTCGTAGAACAAAGAAATAATGTCTTCAATATCAGCTTCCTCAAATTTCTTAATATTCATTTCCCCATATACCTCTCTAAATAAAGATAAGTAGTATATTTTATCATCAAATCACTAAACTGGTCCGTTAGTTGAATAGCAATAATCTTTTTGAAATCAGCCTACTTGAAAGAGTGAGTAATAAAAATAAACTTGCAAAGACGAAACATATGTTCTGATACAATATATAGAATTTTCGAAATAAAGAAGTATTTGGAGGTAAATTTGGAGTTATATAGAGGGGCTTTGGAAAAGTATCCATATTTAAAAGAATTAGATCCAATTATTAATGAAATATTTTTGAAGGTAATCAATTCAGGCAAGAGATCAGTTTTGCTACAAGGATATGTACAAAGTGGGAAGACAGGAGCTTACTTAGCTTTAGTTGCAAAAATGATAGATGAAGGATATAAAAAAATCTTTATTATTACAAAGAGCTCACTAAGTTTAGCGTGGCAGACAGAAAAGCGTGTTTTGAATTTTTTTGAAGATGATGAAAATTCCATCGATGTGTTAAATATCAAGGATGATTTTAAGAATCTTACAGACTATGAAATTGAGCGGACTAGTATTTTTATATTGAAAAAACACGAAAAGGATTTTGAGAAGCTTCAAAAGATGATTATCGATCATCCTAAAATTCGTACACAAAAGTCGTTAATTATAGATGACGAAAGTGACTTTGCTAGCGTGGGATATAAAATGGGAAAGAATTCCGAAGATAGTTATAGGAGAATTTGTGGTGAAATTTTAAAGTTACGAAATTTATTGCCGCGGGCTAATTACTTATCTGTAACAGCAACCCCCTATGTGCTTTATCTTTCACGTAATTGGATGATTAGACCGAGTTCGACCATTCTTTTACCTGCACATAAAAACTATTTTGGTGGAGAATTTCTTTTCATCTCTCAAGAAAAAACAGCTAAGTCTATTCGAGAAAACTATGTGCAGCAAGAGGAATTTGATAAGGTGCTGGATCAAAAAACAGATCAATATAGAAATTATATTCACCAGTTTCCAATGTTGACTAAAGCGTTAATTAATTTTATTTTAGGCGGACTAATTAGAAACAAACAATCTAATAGTAAGAATCCTATTCATTATTCGATGCTAGTGCATATTGATACTCAGAAAGACGGACATAACAGGCAAAAAAGACTGTTAATGAAACTAATTGAAATCATTCTTCTCAAAATGAAACAACAAGATGCAAGTATTATGTTGTTAATAGAAGAATGCTATGGGAATTTACAAGCAACAAGTAGTGAGAGTGTTGACATACCGCTCCTTGAAACTTTACTAGAACCATTTATAGAAGGGTTAGCTAAACAAACTAAAATAAATATTATGAACAGTGATTATCACGGCCAAATCCCAACTGATTCTGAGGGGAATATAAAAAATCCTGTGCCATTTTCTATTTTCATAGGAGCGTATGCAATAGATCGTGGGGTGACATTCAATAAACTTATTTCCTTTGTATTCGGACGACCAACAAAAGTACCTTCAATGGACAGCGCGTTACAGCAACTCCGAATATTCGGAGCAAGGTCTAAAGAAGATTTAAATGTTACGAGGGTATATGCTTTAGAATCTACTGTAGAAAATTGGATTCAAATTTGTGAATTAGAAGAAAAAATCCGTGACAATCTTGAAATTATGGAAGCAGCGCAGCAATTGGCTCAAAAATCAGAGTATGCAAAAAGAATTGTAAATGTTTTGCCCGCTCCGCCGAAAGGAATTAGATTCGGGGCTAAACAAAAGATTGAAGGGACTCAAATAAAAATGAAACCATATTCAAGACTTTTACCGACACATTTTACAACTTCAAGTGATGAGGAGGTTGTGAAGGGAGTTATGGAAGAACTAAATCAATATATTACTAGTTTAGAACATTGTTATACTACGGAGTTATTAGAAGGAAAATATCCGTTTATTACAGTTAATACCGCAGAAGCTATTGAACTGATTGAGAAAAGTTACTCAACACTTGTAGCTTTAGATGGACGGGAAATAAATACATTTGAGCAGTGCCTATTTGTTTTGTTAATGATGAAGAAACAGGGGAAAGATAAAGTTCATCTTTATGTGAGATACAATCGTGACCGAAAAGCTATTCGTAGGGATGGTAAATTTGATAGCGCTCCTGATAGTGGGGTCAATGGTGATTATGCTATAGCTAAGAAAATAGGAATCAATTATCCAGTTCTAACGCTACTTCATCAAAATGGTTCAGTTGAAAATGGTTTTAACGATTGCCCATTTTTCTGGCCGATTCTGACGCTACCCCAAAACCTCGAATATGATTTAGTCTCTCTAAAATAATTTTGAAACTCGATAGCCTATAAAAAGGTTATTGAGTTTTTTTGAAGGATTATCAAATTTTAAAATTAATAAAAAGATAGTTCAACTTATGAAAAACTTCCTTTTCATAAGCTAGAAAATTATAATTTAGGAGTGTTTTTATGGAAGCGGTATCTAAAGTTTTAGAATTAAAAAATATTATGGAGAATCGTGAAGTCGATTTTGCGATTTTGCAGCAAGAGAAGAAAACAAAGGAAATGTATAAAGGTGATTATAATCGATTTTTGAAATATTGTATGAAAGAGAATAGGGAGCCTTCATTTGAATCGTTAGAGAAATATTTGTATAGAACAGTGACAAAAGATCTGTTGAAGCTTAGCACATTTAATCGGCGGGCCGCTGGTATTACATATTACTTATTAAATGAGCTAAATCATACATTGACAAATGATCAACTAAAGAGAATCCAACTGATTCGTCAAATGTATGACAATGAAGAATATCGTGATCAAAAGCTAATGAGAGGGCAATCCGCACAACCTAAAGAAGAAATAATGCATCTGATTGAAAAATTAGATGTGCGTGCAAAAGCTATTTGTTTATTTAATTTAGTTACTGCCAGTCGGCCAAGTGAAATGATTACTGTTCAACTGAAGCATATAAATTTAGAGAAGCGGGAAGTTAGTGTTTATATACAAAAACAAAAAGTGTGGAAAATAAAAAGGTTAACATTACAATGTGCGCTAGTAATTAAAGAATACATAGCTGCATTTAATTTAATGAGTGAAGATTATTTAGTCGGCAGGGTGAACCGTTATCAGCAATATACGAGTGTGAAAATTTCGGATGTAGCCTATCGAGAATCTATAAAAAAATGGTTAGGATTCGCACCATACACGTTAAGAAAAACACAGATAAGTGCAATGCACGAAGCTGGTGCGGATCTTGCTACTATTGCAAAGCAAAGCGGACATAAATCACTTCAAACAATCAATGAACATTATCTTGAAGTGAATAATACAACAATAGATAAGTATCTTTAAAAATTAGATTAACCTCATTGTTGATAAGAATACGTAGGAATGTAATATAAAAGAATTCAGTTAACAGGGGTAAGAAAAGCCATTTTGTATCGTTATATTAAGCAAGAGACGTGTTCGGGATTTGATAGAATTACAAAATCTTTTAAGAAAATCACTTAGTTTAACTAAAGTGATTTTCTTTTTTTTTGTTAAAAAATCTCTCATTTATTCATTAGTCTCCTCATAGCCCTTGAAAAATTTCTCTCAAAAAGAATATAAGTACTTCGATTATTTTTTTGGAGGAAAGCAATGAAAAATATAGAACAAATCGAAAATGAATTAGGGTTGGAAGTGACTGCTTATATTCGAGATATGAGCTCTGAAACCGAAAGGGTATTTTTATCTCCGATAGAAATTAAGCTCAATACATATCAAGCGATTAGTGTTGAGAAGTTGGAAGTAAAGGAGACACTATATCACAGAAATCTTATTGCGCATTATAAAAATTCTAAAAGTTTAGAGCCTCACCGCAAAAGATTAGGGAAAAGTATTACTCAAGTAAAAGCTATGAAATTACTATATAGAGATTACTTTGATTATCACAAATCTGAAAAACAAAAAAAGAAATCGCTCTATGCTTTTCTATTTCCAAGAGATAAGCAAGGCGTGATTGATCAAACAAATAAGAAATATGTATCAACTATCGACAATTTATTGAAGGAGGTTAAAAAAAATGACTGTTTTACACCCGCACTCTTTTACGATAACCGTTCATATATAAAAGAAAACCTTTCATTAATGTCTGCAATCGTATTTGATTTCGATTTATTAGCAAAAAAAATAGTAATGACCAAAGAAGAGGTTTTTTACTTTGTGAAAGATAAATTAGGAGTAGAGCTATCAATTATTTGGGATACGAAAACAGATGGTAATTACGCGGGTGCTATTTTAATTGAAAGTATGTCTGGTAAACCTTTAAGTGTTCATTTGTATGAGCAAATTTTGAAAGAAATGTTATTGAAATTAGAGGGAATTGTAGATACTTCCTGTTTTACCGCTAACCACTTATTTTCTTTGCCTGTAAATTCAAAGAAAACTAACCGAGAAATACGTTTTTATAATAATCGAATTCATTCAATTGAAGATTTTCGATATTTATTAAATGAACGGGATAAACGTCGTGAAATGGAGGGAGAGAGCAGTTCGATTAGTATGAGCAATCTTTTAGATCATCCAGCAATTAGTGCTCTTTATAACGGTGAGGTAACGGGCTATAGAAATAATGCCGCATTTACCCTAGCATTAGTTTTTAAAACCTTGCATAAATCTGAACAAGAGTGTATGGATTATATGCACTCTAAATGGTATTACAATGTTCAAAATGGCTTTGATCATAAATTTACAAAGAATGAACTAACAAAATGTATTCGCCACGCATATTCCTTGCGATATAAGTCTTTTCACTCAGATTATGTTGAAATCGTTACAGGTCTTCGCTGTAATATTGTCCGTGTCTCCACTTACCAACCTACCGGCAAGCATAGACTAGGGAATGAACATAAGCTACGGTTGTTTTTCCAAGAAAGAGGGTCTATTAATAGTAATGTTTCGGAATTAGTACAACTAACAGGAATTAAAACTCGAACTTTAGAAGGCTTATTAAAGAAACTTAAGGAGAGTGGAGAATTGCAATATGAAACGAAGCGTGGGCGAGGCTTGAAGACATTGTATGTTTATAATCATTATTTAGCAGCATAAGCAGCTAAATTTAGTTGCTTTTTGGTATTTATTGCATTATAAAATCCGCACTTTTCGCATTACCATATGTATTGCACAGCAAAAATCCTATTAAAGTTAGGGGCATATAAATAAATTTAAAAAAAGATTGCTAACCTCTTGAAAATCTATCTTTCTAAAGAAGATAATGACTGCGTAAAATTATAGAACAGTAAAATTAGGTTCTGTAGAGATTAGAACAAGGGAGCATATAGAATGAGTGAGGTTATGAAAAGTGGCGTGTATTTCAAGTCAGAGGAACATTCAAAGGATGCAAAGAAAATCATTAATCGAATGGGATTTAGATATTTGGAGGAAAACGTCGAGTATGGTGTATATGCTTATTTAGTTTCAGCGACAGGGAAAGGAAGTGTATTTTGTGAATGTATTGATCCAGTAGGAAACATTAATTTCTCTAGGTGGGAAGAATATATGAGAGATTATGCAACTACTGAAATTGCTCTTATCGAATTCGGATTTCAACTTTATAATGGCAATACAGGTGGCTATGCATTTGCTAAAACAATTTATGGAATGGATAGAGAGAATTTAAAGGTTATAAGGTCCGCTTTAAATCTATATTTAGGTTGGGATACATATTAAATGACTGATACCGAAAGTGCCTTTTATACTTAATCATTTCGTTCTAGATTATGAAAGATGGGATATATATAACCAAACGATTTAACAACCGCTTCTTCTACAAAGCTATAGGAGACTAAGTGATTACAGGTGGCTAGTTAAAATAAGCAAGCGCTGTAAAAATAGGAAAGCCATTCTGAAGGATGAGGAATCGTATAATGCGCAAGTCTGTATAATTGAGTTGTATGTACAACGTAATGTTTTCACAAGTTTGGAGAAAGACGCGGGTATGACCCGGAAAGGTTGAGGTTAATCTTCAAGCTGAAGTTGAATAAGCGGGATGCAAAAACAAGTAACAATTCACTTAACTGGAGAGTTGTGAATGCGAAACGAGTATATGGGTAAACCCGACTGCTCGTTTTTCTTTGATAAGTGCTATGGGAAAACTAAGATTTCTAATTGTATTTTCTAGAGTGCTGAGTATAGTGCTATGCAGTTAGGGGGGAGGTTAACAATGAAAGAAAAATTAAAAGTAACTAGCTTAGTAGCTCAAGAGCTTAATCTAAACGAAACAACACTTAGAAAATATGCGAAATTACTGGAGGACTTTAATTATCCGATATTAAGAAATTCACAAGGTCAGCGACTATACAGTGAAGAAAATATAGAAAAGTTAAAAGAATTTCAAGAGCTGATTAGTGACAAGGGCTTCACGTTAATAAAGGCTGCTGAACTAGTAACCGTTGAATATCGTCAAGATAATTTAGAGGTAGTAGTTGAGCGCTTAAATGATCGAGTAGCTACACTAGAAAAAGTAATTGCTACAATTGAGAATAAGGTTGAAAATTAAACCTTTGAATTCTAAGTCATAAACAAAGATAATAAAAGAAAACAATATAATTTTAGGAGAATATAAATGTCACAATTAACATTACAACAACTTGAGTCACATTTGTGGAAATCAGCGGATATTCTGCGTGGATCAGTGAACTCTAATTCATATAAAAACTACATATTCGGATTGCTTTTTCTAAAGCGTACGAGTGACGTTTTTGAGGAGCAGCGTGAAAGCATCCTAACTCAGTACGGTGAAGAAATCGGCCAACAGCTTGCTGAGATTCCAACTAATTATCAATTCTTTGTACCTGAAGCTGCGCGCTGGGAAAATGTACGTAAAGTTGCGACAAATATTGGTGCAGCAATCAACATCGCCTTTGAAGCATTAGAAAATGAAAATGCGACATTAACTAATGTATTAACACCAATTGACTTTAATAACAAAGAAGTACTTACTGATGAAACATTACAAAAGCTTCTACAACATTTCTCACAATTAGATTTACGCAATGAAAGCTTATCAGAGCCTGATATGCTTGGTCGCGCGTATGAGTATTTAATTAAAATGTTCGCCGATGATGCAGGACAAAAAGGTGGAGAATTCTACACACCATCAAAGGTTGTAGAATTAATCGTTAATTTAATTAAGCCTACAGAAGGTATGCGAGTATATGATCCGACGTGTGGTTCGGGAGGTATGCTGATTCAATCGGTGGATTATGTAAAGGAGAAAGGTGGTAATCCACAGTCTTTATCACTTTACGGACAAGAGAAAAATTTAGATACTTGGGCGATTGCAAAGATGAACTTGCTACTTCATAACTTACCGGATCACCGCATTGAAAAGGGCGATACACTGCGTAATCCAAAATTAGTAGATGAAGGGGAATTAATGCTATTTGACCGCGTAATCGCTAATCCACCGTTTTCGTTAAAAGAGTGGGGCGTTGAAGAAGCAAAAGCAGATACATTCGGACGCTATCAATACGGAATCCCACCAAAGTCGTACGGTGATTATGGATTCGTACAACATATGATTGCATCACTTAATAGCAACGGTGTAGCTGGTGTTGTAATGCCACACGGAGTTCTTTTCCGAGGTGGTGCAGAAGGTAAAATCCGTAAAGCGTTACTAGAACAAGATTTGCTAGAAGCGGTCATTGGCTTACCGTCCAACTTATTCTATGGTACAGGTATTCCAGCAAGTATTTTAATCTTCAACCGCAATAAACCAGAAGTACGTAAAGGCAAAGTAAATATTATCGCTGCGGAAGCCGATTTCCAAGAAGGTAAAAACCAAAACACATTACGTGATCAAGACATCGAGAAAATTACAGCAACATTTGAAGCATATGAAGACGTTGAAAAATACGCACGTGTGGTGTCATTAGAAGAAATTAAAGATAATGACTACAATTTAAATATCACTCGCTATGTTGATAAATCAGAGGAAGAAGAACAGGTTGATATTAAGTCTGTGCTATCTGATATCCAAACAATTCAACAAAGTCGCACTGTCAACTCAGAAAAATTGAACGCTTTTTTAAAAGAGCTAGGGTTGGGTGATTGTATTGAATGAAGTACGTGAAGGATATAAAATGACCGTTCTTAATGAAATTCCGGTTGATTGGGAAGTAAAAAGGATAGAGGAAGTTTTTATTATTTCAGGTGGAATGTCTTTATCTAGAAGCCAAACCGGAGAAGGGGATGTATTTTATCTTCATTATGGAGATATCCATAAGAAAAGCCAATCAATTTTTGATTTGAATAAAGATAGTGAATGGGTTCCACTAATAAATTCTAAGGAAATAAAAATAAAAGAAAATGCAACTTTAGAGTCTGGTGATGTAGTATTTGCTGATGCATCAGAAGACTACGCAGATATCGGGAAAAATGTCGTTGTTAAATTGAGAGAAAAGGATAAGTTTATAGCGGGACTCCATACAATTTTTATTAGGGAAAAAGATTCTAAATTAGATTTAATATATAAAGCTTATTGTTTTAAGACAGAGATGGTTAAGAAACAAATTAAAGTATTAGCAACAGGAAGTACAGTTTTAGGAATATCTAAACCTAATTTAGGGAAAGTTACTTTCTTGCTTCCTCCAATTAAAGAACAGAAAAAAATTGCAGAAATACTTTCAACAGTTGATACACAAATCGAGCAAACAGAGCAGTTGATTGAAAAGACTAAGAAACTGAAAAAGGGCTTAATGCAGCAATTGCTGACGAAGGGGATTGGTCATAGTGAGCTTAAGGGAAGTGAGCTTGGTGAGATTCCTATAGAATGGGGGATTGTTGAGTTAGGTGAAATTTCTAGTGTAATCGACCCTCAACCAGATCATCGGGCACCGAAAATAGACCTAGAAGATGGTGTTCCATATTTAGGCATAGGTAATATCTCAGATGGTGGAGCATTAGATTTTAAAAATGCTAGAAGTGTAGAGCGAGCCGCTTTGGAAAAACAACAAGAGAGATTTACCATTGAAGATGGTGATATAGTTTTTGGTAAAATAGCTAGTTTAGGAAATCCAAAAAAATTAACATCCTTTATAAAAAGTAGGCCTTATGCTATCTCAGATAAGTTAGTGCTGATAAAAAGTGAATTTAAATCCATCTTATATTATATTTTAAAATCAAGCTATGTTGAAAAGCAAATTGATTTTCATAAGAATGGATCAACGAGGCTAACACTAGGTATACAAGATATAAGGAAATTTAAAATTGCTCTACCTTCAATAGAAGAACAAAAAAAAATCGCAGAAATTCTTTCGACAGTCGATGCTGAAATCGATAATTATGAGCAGGAAAAAGCAAAGTATGAAGAATTGAAGAAAGGTTTAATGCAGCAACTTTTAACAGGTAAGATTCGAGTAAAGGTAGATTAATTTCAGGAGAGTAAGCTTAGCTATGAATAATTTTCAAAGAATAGGTTCAGTCAGTAACGCCCATATTGGAAGAGAGTTTGAAGACATAGCATTAAACTATTTTAAGAAAAATAATATCCATCTTATTAAGGATGCTAGTTTACCAATTGGCATAAATGAAGTTAAAAAGAATCATAGATTCGATTTAGGTACTTCTCCCAACGTTGATAATAAAGTAATTGTAGAGTGTAAATCACATCGCTGGACTTCAGGTGATAATGTACCTAGTGCAAAGCTGACAGTGTGGAATGAAGCGATGTATTATTTCTATTTGGCACCTAACGGTTATAGGAAAATATTCTTTATCTTAAGGGACTTCAGTGTTAAAAGAAACGAAACACTAGGTGAATATTATGTACGAACATATAAGCATTTAATTCCGGAAGATGTTGAAATAATGGAATACGATTCAAAGGGTATGACGGTGAAAACATTATAAGATTTTATTTGAGTTAAAGGATCGCCCCGTGCGGTCCTTTTTTTATTCAATGGTTTACTTCCAAAGATTTTAAATGTTCTGTATGATAATGGTAATAAGTGTTTACTGAGGTGAATGTATGTCTAATGTTTATGAAGATTTATTGATAGATATTGAACGATTTATTATGAATATAATAGGTAGTATTACAAATGACCCAATGGATTCCGATTTTGATTATACACTTGAAAGAAAGAAACTTTTTGAGAATCCTTTAACAAACGATTTAGTACCGACTTTTATAAAAACTTGCCGTACATCTGAATCACTTTGGGCTTTTGTTAAGGCTAAAATAAGTACATATGCTGAAAGAAGAGCATTCGTGCGTAGTGAGTTTAAAGAAATGGTAGACAAAATCGAGCAGCTACAATTTAATAATGTTTCAGTAAAGGTAGAGTCTCTTCTAACGATAGGTAATGAGTTTAATTATATTCAGATAACTTGGGAAAAAGCAAAATCAAAAGTAGAAATTGATCCGGAAGGTGCAATTACTAATGCTAGGACATTATTAGAGAGTTGTTTGAAATATGTCTTAGATTCTTTAAATGTAGCTTATAAGGACAATGGAGATTTAAATATATTATATAAAAGTGCACGAAAAGAGCTGAATTTATCGCCAGATCAGCATTCGGAAGATGATTTCGTTAAGGTTCTTAGTGGATGTACCTCAATTGTTGGGGGATTAGCGGGGATCAGAAATGATTATGGTGATGCTCACGGTAAAAAAATTATACATTATAAACCTGCTCCTAGACACGCTCGATTAGTAGTAAATTTAGCAGGTGCAATGAGTGAGTTTATTATTGATACTTATTTATTGAAGTATGCCGGGAAAAGAGATGAAAATAGTGTCACAGTATGAATATACAAAAGTAGAACTCCCTTTTATTGAAAGTTTAAAAGAATACGGTTATACACATTTCACAGGGGCCCAATTAGACACAGAAAGAGGTCAAAACCAGGTTTTATTAGAAAACCGCTTCCGTTCGGCTTTGAAACGATTAAATCCTTGGATATCAGACACAAATTTGGAGAGGGTTATTCATCAGTTTAGCGCTATTACAACAGCTGATCTGTGGGAAGCCAATAAGCAAGTATTTGATTGGTTGTTCGGTGAGGGTATTACGGTGGACCAAGACCTAGGATTAGGTAAGAAGGGGCAAACTATTCGTTTATTTAATTTTGATGAACCAACAAGTGAAGACAATGAGTACTTGGTTGTGAATCAAATGACAATTACGAATGCGAATGGTTCAATTCGTCCTGACATTTTAATTTTTGTAAATGGCCTGCCGCTTGTCATTGTGGAGTGTAAAAGTCCGAAGTTACAGCCCGAGAAACAACTGCCAGAGTGCGTAAAGCAGTTTGAGCGTTATATAGAAACTAATGAAAAGCTGTTTTTTTATAATCAGTTAATGGTTGCAACTAGTCGAGATCGTGCACGTGTTGGGACCTTATTTGCAAAAGCGCAGCACTATGGTCTATGGACAGATCCATATCCAATGCATCTTGATGCAGTTGGTTCAGATCGTCCACAAGACATTCTGATTGCCGGTATTCTCCGCAAGGAAGTATTACTAAACTTGTTAAATAACTATATCGTTTATGACGGCAAAGTGAAGAAGTTTGCACGATATCAGCAATACCGCGCTGTGGAAAAAGCGATTGATCGTATTATATCCAATAAGAAACCGGCAATGCGCGGCGGTGTTGTATGGCATACACAAGGATCGGGAAAGTCTCTTACGATGGTATACTTAGCAAAAAAACTACGCAGAATGCCAAAGCTTGAAAATCCGATGATTGTCATCGTGACAGATCGTGAAGATTTAGATAATCAAATTACAGAAACGTTCCAAGCGTGTGGTTTCCCAAATCCAAACCAAGCAGAATCGGTTAAGGATTTAAAGTTCCAGCTTTCTAAAGGGCAAGGTACAACAGTTATGACGCTTATTCATAAATTCCAAGCACGTGAAGATGAAAAGTTTCCGATTATTTCAGAAGCGGAAAATATTATTGTAATGACAGATGAATCGCATCGTTCTCAATATAAAGGATTAGCACTGAATATGCGTAAAGCATTGCCGAATGCAACTTTTATAGGTTTTACAGGAACTCCTATAAATAAAAAAGATAAATCGACAACAGGGAAGTTCGGTTCGTATATTGATGAATACACGATTGACCGCGCAGTAAAAGATGGGGCAACAGTACCCATCTTCTATGAATCACGCCTACCAAATCTTCATATGCAGGGCGAGACACTAGATGAACTATTTACACGTAGCTTCCACGAATACGATGACGATGCAAAAGAGAGAATTAAAGATAAGTATGTAAATAAAGAGCTTATTCTAACTGCTCCTGATCGTATGCGTGACATAGCGCTCGATATCGTGAAGCATTTCGAAGAAAAGATTTTAATCAATGGATACAAAGCACAAGTAGTAGCAATTTCTAGACGCGCAGCAGCGATGTATAAAGATTTGATTGATAAGTTTTCAAATGGGGCATTTGAAATAGCGGTCATATTCTCTGAGGGCCAGAATGATACCGATGAACTGCTTAAGAAGTATAAGACATCGAAAGAGGAAGAAAAGGCTCTTATTAAGCGTTTTAAGAAGCCATTTAGTGAAGATAAACTTGCGATGCTCATTGTTTGTGACAAGTTATTAACGGGCTTTGATGCTCCTATAGAGCAAGTGATGTATTTGGACAAGCCATTGAAGGAGCATAACTTATTACAAGCGATTGCACGTACGAATCGTCGATATGACGAGCATAAAACATATGGATTGATTGTTGATTATTTCGGTGTTTCCCGCTTCTTAGACGAAGCGTTAGAGGTATTTAGTGAGAGCGATGTGAAAGGGGCGCTTGTTTCAATTGACGCAGAATTGCCCCGCTTGGAACAACGTCATCGCAGCGTAATGCGTTTCTTTGATGGCTTGAAGCGGGATGAACAAGAGCGTGCAGTACTTCGTTTGAAAGAAGAAGACATACGTGCTCAGTTTGATATTGCTTATAAGAAGTTTGCTCAAAGTATGGACCGTGTCTTGCCAGACCCGAAAGCAGAACGGTTTATCGGTGATTTAAAGTGGGTAAGTGTCATCCGTCAATTGGCGCGTTCTCGCTATGCCGTTGTTGACGGTATGGACATTTCAGATTGTGGTGAGAAGGTTCGTCAGATCGTTCACGACTACATTCATACAAGTGGTATCGAAGTAAGAGATCCAATTGCTATTTTAGATGGAAACTTTAAAAATGAACTAGAGAAGCATACATTGCCTGAATCGAAGGCTGCTGAAATGGAGCACGCTATTAAACGTGAAATCTCGGTACGTATGGATGAAGACCCTGTATTTTATAAGTCTTTAAAAGAAAAAGTAGAGGAACTAATTGAGCGGTTAAAAGCTGAGCAAATCACGATTTTCGAGCTGTTAGATGAATATGAGATGTTGCGTGGCAAGATCGTTGAAAAAGTTGCTGGTAAAACAGAAAGTGGTTTATCCGTATACGAGGAGCCTTACTATAACAAGCTTGTTGAAATATGCGAATCACGATCGGAATATGAACTCAAAGATATCGCTAAGGGAATTCATCAATTTATCGGACAAAACGTTGCAATAATTACTGACTGGACGAAGAAAACTGACTTTAAACGCCAATTAAATTCAAAGGTTCTAATGCAGCTTGTAGAGCAGGGAATGTCTGTGCAAGAAGCGGGTATGTTGACAGGGTATTTTATGGCGTTGGCTGAGAAGCAATACGGAAATTAATATAAAAAGAAGGGACATTTACAAATAGATGACCCTTCTTTTTATTGAACATAGCTTTATTAAAAACTCTTTCTAGACCTCTAATTTACGTCCATTCAAACGCAACCATTCCTTCGAGTTCTCATATTCTGGGTAAATCATCTGCAATGTTTCCCAATAGGCTGGCGAATGATCTAGATGTTTCAAGTGAGCTAATTCGTGAGCAATGACATAATCCACAATTGGCATAGGAGCTAAAAATATTTTCCAATTTAAAATTATGTTGCCGCTAGCAGTACAGCTTCCCCAGCGTTGTTGTTGATCTTTAATCTTAATGGATTTTGCTTTAAGGGTTGACTGTCTTTCAAACTGCTTCACACGTTCCATAGCAATGTTCTCTGCCTTCTTCATTACCCATTCTTTATAAAGGGGATATAGTATTTCTCTATGATGTTCTACAGTAATAGTAGTAGGTATCGTTACGATAAACTTACCTTGTTTAAAAATGAGTGCTGCTGTTGGGACGTTATCTTTATTAATCTTTAAACGATAATGACGCCCTAGATAAGGCAACTTCTCCCCAGCCTGAAATTGAAGTTTCTCTTCATAATCATAGATTTCTTCAAAGTCCGCTAATTGTTTTATAATCCAAGTCGCTTTTTTCTGGAGTATTTCCTCTATGCGCGATGGCGCTGTATTTGAAGGGGCAATAATAGTTATTCCCTTTTCTGATACCTGAATGCTCATTGTTTTACGTTTACTGCTGTACTTTACTGAATAAGAAATAACAGTATTTCCGTATATCATATGCTGCATTATTGTCATTCCTCCATAATTTGTTTTTGCTCAGATAAAGTACTTTCTATACCTGTTATTTTAACAAAAATAAATTGGATTAAGTGTTATATTAATAATAACTTTGAATGAAAAGGAGTAGAGCATTGAGAGAAGAATGGGTAGAAGTTGATATAGAGAAGTATTACAGCAAACGTTTTAGTTCAAAAGGAGAAGCTTTATCTGGAAAAGAACTGAAGGATGCTACAGAGAAGTTATTCAATCAAATTGAAGATTTTATGAAAGAGATGGAAGGGCAAGAGCATCATAAGTATTTTGATAATCAAGTGCTCTTTCCAGTCATTGAATGGCTGTCAGATGACACTGATATTCCATTAAAGGTTTGGTATGAACAAAAAATACAAGAGCTAGAGCAAGAAGAATAATGTAGTATATGGTTGTCTATTCTCTCTAATTTTGAATAGTTTTTGTAAAAGCGCGGTGAATCTTGCGCTTTTTTTAGATGAAAGATTGAAAATTAAAGGTTTGAAAAAATATAATCTCTATGACATTTGAAAAATAGGGAAAAGTTTAAAAAAATAGGTGCGGCTTAAGAAGCAGGTTACATATTTGAATTTGTGCGAGTAAGTATACAATGTAAAACGTGGCATAACTTTGCATTATGTTACATAACAAATAGAGCAAAAGTGTAGTTTTTTTATGCTTTTTCTCCGTTTTTTGTTGTTAACTCAATAAATGAAATGCCCTTCGCAGTATAATCATTCCATTTCAAGTGGGAAAAGTAAGTACACTTGAAAATTCACGCTGTTTTCAAGTGGGAAAAGTGAGTACACTTGAAGATTCACTCTGTTTTTAAGTGGGAAAAGTGAGTACACTTGAAGATTCACTCCGTTTTCAAGAGGGAAAAGTGGGTACACTTGAAGATTCACTCCGTTTTTTAAGTGGGAAAAGTGAGTACACTTGAAGATTCACTCCGTTTTCAAGAGGGAAAAGTGGGTACACTTGAAGATTCACTCCGTTTTTTAAGTGGGAAAAGTGAGTACACTTGAAGATTCACTCCGTTTTCAAGAGGGAAAAGTGGGTACACTTGAAGATTCACTCCGTTTTTTAAGTGGGAAAAGTGAGTACACTTGAAGATTCACTCCGTTTTCAAGAGGGAAAAGTGGGTACACTTGAAGATTCACTCCGTT